>JAEOTG010000361.1 GCA_016839985.1 Candidatus Heimdallarchaeota archaeon
AGTATTACTACTAATCCAATTATTAGTAATGAGAAAACAATCACTTCTGTGTTGAATTTGCCAGCTATTAAAAGAAGACCTAATCTGTAACACCAATAAAAGGGATTAATCATTAGAGCTGGAGAAACTCCTAAAGGATTCATAAGAACAATAAAGTAGAAGAACATTGCTAATCCTATAGATACTAGAGGACTCACTCTTTCTGCTGCTTCTCGGTTTAGATTACAATCTATTACCATTGTTATTAAAGTTGCAATTAACAATGCCAAAACAACAAAAATAAAACTAACAATTATATCACCAGCACCAAGCTTGTTTAGATTTAATCCAAAAATATCGAATAAATCACCAGAACTTGTACCAGATAAAGAGGTTCCAACTAAAATTCCAAGAACATATGATAGAGTAGATCCTAAAGAAGCAACCAAACCTGTTATCACTTTAGATATAACAAGAAAGCTGTGAGTATGAGTATATGCAAGTAATATTTCCATTGTTCTCATTCGTTTTTCTCTTGCAAATCCAATAATTGAATAAGAACTTGAATTCAATGCTATTAGTAAGAATATCATATAACTCAGGGGCATTGCAATAGAAGCTGCTTTTGGTCCAAGTATTAGCTCTTCAGGTAGAGCTGCTGGTGGTAATGCAACACTATACACATTTGGAACTGTTCTATTAGCTAAGTAAATACTGACAACTTTTGTAGCGATGCTATTAATAGTTGCGAAGGTTGCTGATGTAAATGGTGATTGTGTAGCGTCAATTGAATAAATTACAGGGATTCCTGTATATGCTAGCTCAGAGAAATTAGATGGTATGTATATACCAAGACTTCTTGTTTGTTGAACTTCAGTAAAGTTATCAGCTTCTTCTATAGTTATTGTCTCATCACCTTCAAAGTAAGTAGAAACATTTCCTATCACAGATTCACCTATGTTAAAACCCGTATAGCCTACATCATCGCTATAAACTAACAAAACTACTGCTTGCTGAGAACTAAATAATGAGGGAATTCCAAGGAGTATAAACATTAAGATAAAAGGACCGCCAAACACAAAAATCGCTACCCTCTTTCTAAACAACAAAGAAAGATCTTTCTTGAGTATTGTTTTAAATTGACTAAATGAGAATTTTTCATCTTTCATTTTAAAAACCTCCAAAAGGATCACTGATGTTATTTGATAATGGTCCAAAAGCATTGATTATTGCATCCTCAAACTCTTGGGTTTCTGGAGCATACTTCTCTATTATTTCCTCTTTTTTACCTTGAAAAATCAATTTACCTTTAACTAGAATTCCACAATATTCTGCTAATTCCTCCAAATCCGAAACAATATGAGAAGAAAGTAGAACTGTTTTACCTTCCTTTTCAACCAAATCTTTGATAATAGTTCTAATATATTTTGCTCGAGCAATATCTAAACCAGATGTAGGCTCATCAGCGATTATAAAATCCTTATTCGTAATTACAGCCATTATGAAACATATTGCTCTTTGTTCTCCTCCTGAAAGCTTTGAAAAAGGTTTATTTAACAAATTTGATGTAATTTCTAATCTTCTGAAGTAATTCGAAAGTTTTTGACTCACTTCTTCGTATTTGATGTTATTCAGATTGAGTATAAACTTAATATTCTTCATTGGAGTTAAATCATAGTAAGCAGCTGAAAACTGTGGGAGTATTCCGATTTTCCCTCTTATTTCTTTTGGAGAAACAGAAACTTTAACACCATTAACTAAAACATCTCCAAAAGTAGGTTTTAGAAGTCCAAGTAGCATACGAATGAGTGTTGTTTTTCCAGCTCCATTAGGTCCTAGCAAAGCATATATTGTTCCTTTTTTTATCGAAAGATCTACTTTATCAACAGCTACTACATTTTGAAAATGTTTTGAAAGTTGATTAGTTTCTACTAATATTTCCGACATTCTGTTTTAAAAATTACAGATTAGTTCTTAAAGCTATTTTTATCATATTCATCTGATTCTTTTTGTATCTCTAATCTTTCAAATTCTTTTTCAGAAAATACAATTGTAATTATTGCCGCTAGAAGAATGCAGAGCCCCCCTATGAGATACCAGATTGTAACAACTTCGTTCAAAAAAATGTAAGCAAACAAAATTGCTCCAATTGGTTCGGTTAGTAGCAAAATTGATGCTCTTGAAGATTCGATGTATCTTGTTGCAATCATTATAAGACCATAGGGAATTAAACTTCCAAAAAATGCAAGCAAGAATCCAAGTCCTATAATCCCTAACTTCAAGATACTTTCAAACGAAAAAGCTACAAGGATCGAAGGAAGTGGTAAAAATGAAAAAATTATCAGAAAGGGAATGCCAGTTATTAAACTCCAAATAAGTACCCAAGCAATCGATACAGAAGGATTGATTTCTTTTGTATTTCTTGTCCCCCATCTATTAACTAAGATGTAAAATGCATAAAGGATTCCTAAAAGAAGTGCTAAGAGATCACCAATTATAGAAGTCAAGAAAGATTCCCAATCCCAAGGTTCAGTAAGAACAATTATTCCAACAATAGCTATTACAACCGATGTTATTTTAGATTTAGTTACTTTTTCTTTGAGAAGAAACCATCCTACAATTAACGTTACAATTGGATGAACTTGAATTAACAAAGCAGCTTCTCCTGCAGGAGTTCTCAATGCTATTGAAGATAAATATAGCACAATCATTATAGAAAAAATTAATCCTTGAAGAATGTATGATTTTTGTGTAGAGAAAACCAAACTTTTCTTGAAGTTATCTTTGTTACTGATCCAAAACACAAATAAAATCACCAACCCTATGGAAGCTCCAAATACAAGTCTAAGAATAGATTGTTCTAAACTTGAGATTGCGTAATCACGAAGAGTAGCAGATAGTATTGGTAGAGAACCAAAAGAGAAACCACCTAGTAAAGCAGCTATATACCCTATAGTGATTCTCTTTTGCATAGTATTCAAGCAAGAAAGTGGAGATATTTTTTAATAGTTACTGTTATTTCTTCTATTAATGACTGTAGAATACGCTATTTGTGGAACTAGAAATTCTATAATAGGCTTACCAACAGGTCTAAAGATTCTTACTGAAGGAGGAGCCGCATTAGATGCTGTAGAGGAAAGTATTCGACTAATTGAAAACAATCCATATGACATCACTGTCGGTTTTAATGGTTTTCCTAATCTTATGGGAGTTGTTGAGCTTGATGCATCAATTATGGAAGGAAAAACAAGAAGGGCTGGCGCTGTAGCAGCAATGAGGAATTACCGCCATCCTATCTCAATTGCTAGAAAAGTTATGGAAATCACTCCTCACGCGTTTCTGGTAGGAGATGGAGCTGAACGTTTTGCACGTGCTCTTGGGTATGAAGATGAAGAGATTATTGATGAACTTGGTATAAAAAACTATTATAACATTATGGAAGGCAGAAACTTAGAAATGCCTCCTGAAGCTCAACAACTAGTAAGAGAGTTGTTTATGAGGTTTGATGATCATTTACAAGAAGTGATGTCAGATTATCCAGTTAAGGAATGGTATCAAAAACTTAGTTTTGAACAGCAAGGAACTACTAATGTAATATGTTTGGATCAGAATGGAGATTTAGCTGCTGGAGTATCGACATCAGGTTTAGCTATGAAATTCCCTGGAAGGGTAGGTGATTCACCAATTTTTGGAGCTGGAATCTATTGCACTGAAGAAGCAGGAGTTGCTTGTACAGGAAACGGAGAAATTGCTCTTCGATTATCAACAGCAAGAATGGTAGCTGATAGGATTGAAAGAAAACAGACTCCTGAAAGAGCTGCAGAATTAGGTATTCTTGAATTAAAGCAGATTAGAGATAAAGGAGTTTTACATATCTTAACAATGGATAACAAAGGAAGATGTGCTGGTGTTACAAATAAATCTGGTTTATATCATTATTATGCAGATTCTTCAATGAAAGAACCTGAAAAAAGAGCAAGTCATTATATAAAAATATCAAAATAATTTAGGAACGAAATAAAAAAAAACTTATGATATTTCTTTAAGTGAAGAAGAATCTTACTATTATGTTAAATATAAACCACACAATGATTCCCGCATCTACTAGTGCAACTACTATGAAAGTTCCTATATTGAAAATTTTGTAATTTTGATCATTGAGTTTTGGGACAATAAATTGGTATATAAGTGGAATAATAGTCAGAACACCAATTATTGTTGCTTGCAGAAGTATTGTGGTTAATGGGATTATTTCGACAAATAATAAGCTACCAATTAAATTACCTATAACTGAACCACCAATAAGTACAAGTTCAAGAATAAGAATTAATATCAGAACATTTCTGTGCATTATAAGATTATCTTGAGTACGGTTTTCATCTGCACTGGTTTTAATGTTTGATATGATTTGAATAGACAATGGTATAACAATTAATACAGATATCCATGTAAATGCTAGAATTAGCACTTCATTTGAGGTAGTAAGAATTCCTCCAGTGATAACTCCTCCAATGAGATACACAGCAACCACAAAAAGTATTACTGGTATTAGTATCCATTTTAATGTGCCGGTTGCAAATTCAGGTTTTCTAATTTCTGTAGGTGTGATTGTTTCATCTATTTCAGGTTCAGATATGACTTCGATTTCGTGGCGTTCATACTTTAACATAGAATATTGATAAGCGACCATCAGTGCCCCAAAAATAACAATTCCATCATGAGGGAAAAAATTCCAAGGTAATATAAACACAAATGGAATAAAAGATGCAAATAACGCAATCCATATACCTTTAACTACTTTCTCATTGGGTTTCTTATCTATGTTTTTTATTTTTTCTGTTTCCTTTCTTCTAAAAATTTGAGTAAATTCATTCCATCTTGTTTGAAATCCAAAAAATGCTCTTGAATGAATCCTTTTATCGTCAATGAATGATTCTTTTCGTTTGAATTCCATCTCTCTTGCTTCTTGAATTACCATTCTTTCTCTGACAGTTCTTTTTGATGTGAAAATAACCGCAGCTAGAATAAAAACAAGCATAAATGGATACATAATTCCCCAAGATATTAACATAGTATTGAAATGAAATCTTGGTTCAGATAAAAACGAGAAGAAATCGAGCAATACTTCTAATCCCCATAAAACTGCTCCAGGAATAATAACAAGTATGACATTTCTACCACCCATTCTTGGTGAGTATTCAGGACCTTTTGAACTCCAGAATTTCATGGTTAACAAAAATCCTATAATAACGAGTAAATAGAGAATCTGGTTTCCTATTATAAAACCATAATTATCTCGGGATCCAACTAGAAACAGACCAAAGAAAGAAGCGACAAGAATTACAATTTTTAGAATATTGAAAATTACTTTTCTGTATACAAATTGTTTTTCCTCCTTTGTGTTTGTATTAGGATCTTTGAATCCTACTTCTTTTAATTTCACTTCAAAATCATTTTTAGCGGTATATACTTCAGGCATAATTTGCATCAAAAAATATAAAGTAATTATGATGATAAACAATCTTGAACCAATAATTATCATCTGATATGTTGTTGTTAAAGCATCCTTTAGGGGATCACTTAGTAAGATTATTGCAGGTATTCCTGAAATGAGCGCGAGAATAAACAATACTTTGAACCAACTTTTCATACCTGAAGATCTATTTAAAGCAACACCTAATGCTTCGTATCTTCTCCTTTGTCGTAAAACTGCTGGGGGAATAGAATCATCTGAAGACATTTTAGACACTTGTTGTAATCCTATAAGAGTTTATAAATTTTTACTACAAAAAGTGCAATCGAGTAAAAAAAAAAAAAGAAAAATGATTGAAAAATCATTATTCCTTATACTCTGAAACCTCTTTAATAGATTCTACAAGTTTAGATATTGTTGTTTCTAATACTTCTTCTCCTTTTTCTAGTGAAAAACCTTCTAGAGGTCCTGCTATACCTGTTTTTGTAAACTGAGCTGTTCTAGATGTAAGATGTAATCCACCAACTTCTCTCCCCCATTTTTTAGCAGATGTTAATCCTTCAAATCTTTCTTGTATAACTAAATCTGGACGAACAGCCCAAACTACAGAAGTTTCCATTGTAGCTGCATGAATTCCTTCAGGGAAACCAAATACAGATTCAATTAATTCTTCATCTTTCCACCATTCAAATAGAAAACAGAGCATATTGTGAATGTCATTGTATTCAGTAATTGCATTAGTTAACGGATTAGTATTACCACCATGACCATTAACAATAATAATTTTTCTAAATCCATGAATATGTAAAGAGTGGATTACTTCCTTAACCATTTTTTCGAATGTTTGATGTGAAAGATAAAGAGTTCCTGGAAAATCTCTATGATGAGAAGCTACTCCTATAGGTAAAGTGGGTAAACAAAAAACAAACGGCAATTTTTCAGCAGTTTTTCTTGCTATATATTCAGCTATTAGAAAATCTGTCCCAAGTGGATTCTGAGGACCATGCTGTTCAGTACTTCCAACAGGGAGTAAAAACACAGTGCTTTCTTTATCTAAAGCTTTGATATCAGTCCATGATATCTCATGAAGTAAGAATTTTTCAGAATTCATATTGAAAGGAAAAAAAATAATTATATAACATTTGCTAAAAAAAGAAAAATGAAAAGGAGTTCTTTTTATATTCATGTTATTCAAGGTGCAAAAGATATATATCTAAACATAATTATTGTTCCCAATCAGATGAACTCCAAGAAACTAATACTCCTCCTTCTATATATCTTTCTTATATTTTCTAACATTTCATCACATGGTAGTGCGAAAACAAGTTCTTTGACTCTGACTGAATATAGTTCACCATCAAATGACAGTTTTAGTTTTGAAGTTAAAGCTAACATTTCTTCCACAAATCTTGAAACAGGAGAACATACTGTATATGTCTATATTAAAATTAAAAATCAAGCTGAAAGAGTAAATCTTGCTTCTAGAGGTCCTTTTCTTACAAAAATTAGGATATACAATAGTAACAAAGATCACTATTACTTCACAAAGGTTATTGGTACCATGTTTGGTTTCTATTATCCTATTAGCTTTAACTATGACCAAAGTTGGGGGAAAGTTTCTCTCAATATTGAATTATTTTGGACAGAACTCTATTATACAAGACCATATGAGATAAATTGTGAAACCTATCCTAGATCTTTATTCACTTTGAGAACTAGTTCTTACTTCCCAATTTATGTATACGTTATAGCAGGATTAGCTATAATGGGTGCTATTGGATCATTTTTCTTTTTCAGAAGAAGAAAAAGAAAGAATTAATACTACAATGTTTGCAAGAATATAACTAAAAAAATTTTGGAGAGGAATCCACAAAACGGAAAAGTCACTTGAAGTATTTCTCGAAGTAATCTAACATTATTTCAGGTTTTTCTCCAAAATAATTATACATATCAAAGCGATGCAATTTGTAGTCTTCTTCTACGAATAATATTTCTTTTGGATCAGGACTCTTTTCATAGTATTTTTGAATATCACTCAAAGTAGCCCATTTATCTGTTTTTGCTTGTACAAAGAAAACTGGGCAAGTTATATCTTGGCAATATTGTAGTGGTGTCATCTCAGAGTACCATCTTCCACTCCACACTCTACTAATTAGAGAAACAAATGGAAAAACTATTATTGCACTAATTATTGAATACAGATTCTTAACCAGATTCCAAATAAAGTGATTAGCTGCTACTGGTTGTAAGGCTAGAAGACAAACTATATCTTGAAACAATTCAGGTTGTTTGTGCATAGCAATTATTGTTGTATTAGCACCTGTACACATACTAAAGAACGCTTTCCTCTTGTTTTGAAGTTCAGGTTGAGTATTGATATATTTCACTACAGCTAAAACATCTTTGTATTCATCTAGTCCAACATAGACTCTACCTGATTTACTTTTACCACTTTCTCCATGGTTTCTCAAATCAAAGAAGATTACTGAGTAACCATTATTTTGAAGCTGTTTTACTGTTGGAAGAAATTTGACTTCAATGTTAGTGATTTTAGCTAATCCTTGATTCTTAGGATCAAAACCTACTCTACTAAAATAACCGGGATGTATCATAATAACTAAATTATCAGATTCTGCAGGGATGTACCAACCTTTCAGAATAATATCATCCTCAGTCTTAAAAGATATATCTTCATACTTTAGATCATAATTTCCAGGATTCTCATTAATGGGATGATTCATTGGATAGAGTAGAGAGTAAGAGAAGTAAATAGAAATTAAGATTATTATAAAAAATAAAACACCAATAATTATTCCAATTATTCCTCCAACATTTATGATAATTCATCTCCAAATAGATTATTTCAAACACAGATTGTGTTTTGATGTATAAAAATGATACTGAAGAAATCTGCAAGATAAAAATGATAGAAAAGCTTAAAATAAAACAAAAATGAACAGAATTGATTAAGACCGGGTAGTCAAGCTTGGTAAAGCATTCACTTGTTATCCAAAAAGTGGGTACTCCAAAATGATACATGCTTGGGGTGCATGTGATCGCGAGTTCAAATCTCGCCTCGGTCACCATTTTACTTTCCTTTTTCTTCTCTTTCTAATCACTGAGATTACAAATAGCATTACTAAAGACCAAAGAACTGTTAGAGCATTTGTTTCTACTTGAGTTGGTACTTTTTCCCTTTCTCTTTCTATATCACTCCAAATATCGCTTGAGAGAAGCATTAAACCATATAAACTTGATTCACAAGTAATCTTTTGCTCAATTAGGTTATTTATGAATCCTTCTGCTTTGAGAAACTCATCAAAAGCTGCATTAACAATTTCTTCACCTACAATTTCGAGATTCATCCGATAGGAAGTTAAACAAAAGAACGCTTGATTTTCAATATTGACATTATTATCTGAATTATTATTATTATGAACTAACCAATTATCATCAATGTTTTCATTAATTATCTTTTGATGAATGGAATAACTATTTCTTGGGAAATTTGCTCGTATTGAGTATTCCTCAAATTTTGATAATCCAGCTGCTAGGAA
>JAEOTG010000362.1 GCA_016839985.1 Candidatus Heimdallarchaeota archaeon
CATTCCCTTTTGTATACCTTCACTCTGTTTTCCCCACAAAGTCAATTTTATAGAACCACTATCATCCTCTAATGTTGCTTCAATAAGGTTTGTCACAGTTCCAAACTTTGTCATAACTTCCCTGGGTTCTGTCATTTCACTGACTTTTGCTGTCACTTCTATGTTGTTCATTCCAGCTTTCAACTCATTTATTTTAACCATATTATCAGTTATCTATTACTGTTTATAAGTTTATATCATTATTCCAACAGAGTATATCAACAATAATAGAACCAGTATGATAAGATATTCTCCAAAACCACCAGTTGTTATTGGACCATTGAATTTTGGTCTTTTTACTGGCCACAACGGCATTATTCCTCTATGTGTTATCGAATCTCCAATCAAATGACTGAAAAAGCCTATTGAAAACACTATCGCACCTGTTCTGTTAAATAGACTTAATCTGAATCCTATGAATAAAAGTATTATCAGAATCCAAATATTGTGAAATAACTTTCTATGGAACTTTCTGAATTTGGTATCAAGATCAGGTATCAGAACTCCAACAAAAGCGAATAATGACAAATATATTGGAAAGTTTAAAATAAAACCAAATAATATCAAAACCAGGAACGCAAAGATAAGATGTGTGACTTTTTGCATAAGAATATATAGGAAAACACTATAAATCAATTTAACATGAAACCCAAGGGAGTTTTCTTTGATGTTGATGGGACAATTCTACCATTCGATGGTATAATTTATCATTTACAAAAAACATGTAGATACTTTGGAGTCAGAGTTCTAACAAAAAGGGAGATAATAAAGTATGCCATAGGTTACACATGCACTGAAAGCATACCTAAACTAATACCAGAAACCAAAAAATTCATCAAAGCCTTTGCAAAATACTATAGAACCAGTTATACCAAAGATGTAAAATCAATGAAACCTTTCCCATTTGTAAAGAATGTTTTCAAATACGTTAAAAAGAGGAAAATCAAGATAGGTGTGATTACGACAAAGACATACAAACAAGCAATAGCTAATCTGGATGCTTACAAACTTCGATCTAATGTAGTTTTGGGAAGCGATAATGTTAGAAAAAGAAAACCAGCCCCAGATCCAATACTAAAAGCATGCAAGATATTAAAAGTAAAACCAGAAGAATGTATTTTCTTTGGTGATCATCCATTTGACATGCAATCTGCAAAGTCTGCTAATTGTCTTGCTGTTGGAGTTTTGAGCGGTTGGGGAAACAAAAGTAATTTAAAGAAAGCAGGAGCAGACCTAATTATCAAAGATTTAAGAGCTTTAAAAAAGTTAATAAAATAAGGTGATAGGATTCAAATTTTATATAACAACTCCAATTTATTACGTGAATGATGTCCCACACATAGGACACGCCTACACCACAATAGCTGCTGATATTCTTACAAGATGGCACAGAATCAAAGGAAAAGAAGTATTTTTCTTAACAGGAACTGATGAACACGGTAAAAAAGTTCAAGAAGTTGCAGAATCTAAAGGAAAACAACCAAAAGAATTTGTTGATGGAATAGTTAAAAGTTTCAAAGACCTTTGGATTAAATTGAATATATCTAATGATGATTTTATTAGGACAACAGATGCAGATCATGAAGAAGAAGTGAAAAAGGTTCTGCAAGAATTATTTGACAAAGGTTTCATATACAAGGGACATTACGAATCATACTATTGTGTTGGCTGTGAACAATACTTGACTAGAAGTGATTTGGTAGATGGATGTTGCCCATTACATAAAAAGGAACCAGAATTGAAAAAAGAAGAAGCATATTTATTCAAATTATCCTCATTTCAAGATCAACTTTTAGATTTAATAGAAAATGACAAGCTTCAATTGCTTCCTTTAAGTAGAAAAAATGAAATGCTATCATTCATTAGAGAAGGTTTGAAGGATATATCAATATCAAGGAAGAAATCAGAGGTCTATTGGGGAATTGAACTACCATTTGATAAGGAACATACCTGCTATGTTTGGGTAGATGCATTCTGGAACTATATAACTGGTTTAAGAAAGAATGAAAAATTCTGGCCTCCAGAAGTTCAGCTTATGGCAAAAGATATATTAAGAGTTCACTCAACAATTTGGATTTCATTATTATTGGCTCTTAAATTGAAAATACCTAAAACCATGTTTGTTCATGGATACTTCACAGTTGATGGAAAGAAAATGTCAAAAACTTTAGGTAATGTTGTTGATCCTAAAGAACTTTCTGAGAAATATGATGTTGATGCTCTAAGATATTACTTATTTAGAGGAATACCGTTTGGTCAAGATGGTGATTTTTCAGAAAAAGTTTTAATAGAAAGATACAACTCAGAATTGGCAGACTCGTTAGGTAACTTGATTAACAGAGTTTTAGTTTTAACTGAGAAAAATTTCAATGGTAATGTCCCACAACCAACTGAGAAGGATAAATTATCAGAACTATGCTTTGAAACAATGGAAAAAGTTAATTCTTCAATGGGGAATTTCCAATTTCATAATGCTCTAAATGATATTTGGCATTTGATTTCAGAATCAAACAAATATATCAACGATAATAAGATATGGGAAATAGAAGACAAACAAAAATTAGGAAATCTTTTATATAATTTATTGGAAACTTTGAGGTTTGTCTCAATCTTAACATATCCATTCATACCAGAAACAGCTGAAAATATTATGGAACAATTAGGTTTAGAGAAGAAATTCTCTTTTGATGATTTAAAATGGGGAAAACTAGAATCAGGAAAAAAAATTAAGAGAGGAAAGGTCCTCTTTCAAAAAATAAAATAATTACATTCTTGCTACATGAGCAAACGAGGGTGTTATCACAATCCAATCTTCGTCAATACCCGCAATATCACCATTGATCGCAACGCAAGTTTTTCTCAATTTGTCAATAGCTCTCTTCAATTCTGATATATCCTTTCCTCTTAGAGCCTTTATCTTGACAAGGACTATAGAACCAGCCCTTACATGCTTTTGAACTCTATCAGCATCTGAAAAATCCTCAATTTTATCAACCTTTATTGGTATCTTGTCAATAGGTTTTTCTAAATCGTTTGTATCAAGTTCGATAAATTCCTCTTCACCTAGTTCTTTAAAGCCTCTGCCAAAAAGCTTTTCAAAGACCATCTATGTCAACCTCCAAA
>JAEOTG010000363.1 GCA_016839985.1 Candidatus Heimdallarchaeota archaeon
AGTTTTGCTTCTCTTTCTATGCTTTCGAACTCTTCTTATTACTCTATAACCAATAAATCCTATTACTAATACAGCTATTGCAATAGAAGTATAAATTATGTTCCAATTACGAATAATTTTAATGAAATATTCAATGGAATTATCAAACTCATATAATTCAAAAATTTGATTTTTAGAATCTGTGTAAATTGAAACATTAAGTGATTTAAGTCCAAATCCTTGAAATTCCTCATATGTTATTGGTATCACTTCAAGTATGTCCAACCCATCCAACATTCTATGTATCTTTAAACTGTCATTTACATATACAGTAACCCAAAATGGAGCTGAAGGAATAGACCCATTATTCTGTACCAAAATATCTAGCTGCAACCTCCTAAATTCTGTTGGTTTTGCAGGACTTGGAATGATTTCTTTAATATTTATATTTGGAAATCTGTACCATGACGGAAAGAAAGTTGAAGTATTATCAAAATAAGAAAACAGATTTAAAGGGTACAGAATATTTGTAGAGCTATTCCAAACTTCAACCTCTGGTAGAAATGTTTCCATGAACACAAAAAATGAATCGTTTCCTATGAAACCTATAGATTCATTCCCCATATAATCAAAGTATTCTCCCTTATTTTTTATTGTTGAATTATAAAGGTCAAACCATAGTGTATTATTCTGAAGAAATAATGGTATAATTATGCTTTCGTTTTCTAGAATTATGCTTCTTAATTTCTCATTAGTATAGTCAAGTGTTGAAAAGAACAATTCTGCCCATTTCATTTTATCTGATGCAATATATTGAATTGCAGAAAGGTGAGGTGTTGAATTATAAGTATAGTTATAAAGAATTGAAAGAGAATAATTTGTGTAAATACTGTATGTTCTTTCAAAATATTCATTAGGATTTAACAAACTGTTTGGGAGTTTTATTGTTCCATTATCTGGTAATTGAACCAATCTATCTTCATCCAAGTTAGATTCCGAATGTATGAATTCTCCTTCTTCTTGAGTAGTAAGAATTATTTCAGTTTCTCCTTCTAACAGAAGAATACTGTCAGTTGAAGAAGGTGGAGAAATATAATACTCTGTCCCCCAAAGATATGCTGGAATCCCAGTATAAGAATAAGATCCATCACTTAGAGATAAGGAATAAAAAACAACACCAATTGGTCCATTTGCGTTAATAATCGTACCTTTTTGAACTTCAATATCTAAAGTTTGTCCTACTATTGGAAGATCATAATATTGTGTGTCTTCACTAGGATTTTTAACATCTATTTCTGTTTGATTGAATCCCGCTACAATTATTGCTCTTTGATTATCAAATGGAGACTGATGCTTCTTTCCCCACATGGACATAACTAACACCGAGTAAGCAAAGCTATCATCAAAGCTTTGAGATGTAGAATTGTGGTAAACTGTAATTTGTAATGGAGTGAAGGACTGAATTAGTGAACCATTGATTAGATTTGGTTCAAGTGTTGGGTCTATAATTAAAGTTTCACCCATTATTACCTGAACAACATTTTCTGAATATTGTGTTGAGTTAAAACCAAGAATAATTGATGAATTCTCCATCGAAGTAATCGCTATTAATGTAGGAGCATAAGAACCTGATTTGAAAATAAGAGGAATTCTATAATTAAGATATAGTCCTCCTGCAGCACTTCCACCTGATGTATCATCACCACCTGGTGGTGGGATATCTCCTGAACTTGAGCTGCCTGCTATAACATAATTAACATTCGATGAAATAGTTAGACTGAATGAGTTTAAAAGGAAAAGACATAGAATTATTACTAGTTTAAATTTCACTCCTTTCAGCGATATAACCCCCTTCTTTTAGAACCAAAGTAAGTTAGCAATAACTTTTCAGTTAGAACTGTAGTTGGAGCATCACTTACATCAATGTTCAAACCCCTTATATTTCGCTTAAATTCATTTATTTCTTTTATTTGCAGTCCAAGCTCAAACATGAATTTACCGCGTTCTAAGAGGTTACTGAAATTAACAACCACGATTTCATCAGTTTCTGGATCTTGAAATTTAACTTGTCGTGGTTGTTTAGGAAACAGAAATTCTTCAGGATCATGTATATGCATTAGTTTTATCTCGTGTTTTTTTGCATTTGCTACCTTAAAACCATCCATAGCACCTTCAAGATCACCATGAAGATCAGTAAGTATAATTATGATTGATCTGCGTTTTTGAGCTAGTGCAATTTCACGTATAGCGTGACCTATGTTAGTACGACCTAAAGGAGCAATCTTGAGCATTTCATTGAAGACATGATAGAGATGAGTTTTTCCACCTCTAGGTGGTACATATTTGTGTATCTTGTCAGAAAAGGAAACCCAACCAAAATTATCCCTGTTATTCATAACTGTATATGCTAATGTTGCAATTGCTTCTACAGCAATTCTAATGCGAGGTGTTGGCTCTCCTAAAAGCATTGAATAGCTTGTATCCATCATTAAAATGACGTTAGTGTTTCTCTCTTGTTCATAATCTCTGACTATTAGTTTAAATGGTACTCTTGAAGAAGCATTCCAATCAACAAAACGAAGATCATCTCCTTCGGTATATTCCCTTAAATCCGCATATTCAGTCCCTGGTCCTCTGAAGATAGATCTTCTGTGTCCTTGAAGAAAGCTTGTTGATCTTTCCTTAGAAATTATTTCCAACCTTTTTAATTTCTTTAATGGAATTCTTATTCTTTCTTTTTCTTCTCGAACGGATTTAGGTTCTCCTGCAAGAGTCATTCAATCACCTTTTCTTTATAAGTTCATCATACACATTTTCAGCTATCTGTAGAATTTTATTTCCATCTTTAAGCTTGTAATAATCGTCCCAAAGGATACTGTCAACAACATTAAAGAACAAAATCGCATTTTTATGGAGTTTAGAATCTTCTTTAATGATATCCAATACTTGTGTGTTAATATATGCAAGAGAAAGAATATTCATCTCACCTTTAACAACTCTTGATGTTATTTTTTGATAATTTTGGATTATTTTCACAGCTTCCTTTCCTTTTCCTTTTATTTTCTTAATATCAATTATCAAAGGTGTTTTCTCTTTCACTTTGTCTTTCATTTCTTCATCTAGAATTTCTTCTAATTCTTTTTCGACTCCTCTTGTCACTCTTACTTTTTTCTTCCAGAAAACTGCTATATATGAGAATAATGGGAGTAAACTAAAAATCCAACTTGGTTCATACACTCCTTTTTTAGCAAGATATTTCTCAAAATAACGATTAATCGAAAGTATCACTACAAACAAGATAAGGAACAAGTGACATATAATCATCCAAGAATAAGATGAATCATTTGCGTTCATGAAAATCATTACTACATCACTAAGAAAAATCCAGATTGTCATAGCAATGAAAATGTATCCTTCTTTCTGCCAAAACAGCCATACTCCAATCAAGCTAGATACAATTGTAATTGCATAAAATATGATAACTTGAATAATTGAAATATTAGACCAAAATGTGAAATAATAGATTGAAAGCATGAAAGTTGATAACAAAGCAGACCCAATTGCAACTTGGACAAATTGTCTAGTTTGCGATTCAAGTTTTATATCATGTCTCATCTGTTGTCTGTCTAAACTACCTCGGAATTTTTCATAATTCTGATAGAGGGTAGCGAACATCATTCCTGAAATTATTGCTACATCCAGAATTGAAATCAAAGAAGTTGTCCGTAACAAAGACGCTGCTTCTACTTCGTAAACCTCTACAAAGTTTCCAAAAATACTAGCAGAAAATGACATTGGAGCAAAAATAACTATTAACACTACATACATTAGCCATATTAGATTATTTGCTGAACTAATAATATCTAGAACAACTGTCGGTTCTGCAACATTCCATTCTGCACCACTAAGGAATCTAGGCATTCTATCTTGAATATATCTCATTCTAATAATTCTCTCAAGAATTTCAGCCCCCACTACTATGATCCCAAGAATTGGCAAAACTATCCATAATCCAACTAGACGAGGATTTGGTCCAAGAAGGACAAGGAAAAGATTAATTCCAGTTGCGCTAGCAATTGTTTCACCTGCATTTGGAACAAAATATTGCAGTAGTGAGAATAACAAAATAATAAAATAAGGAACTAGTTTTAGAAGAGAATACCAGATCTTTTCTAGACGAATCCTGATACCAACCCCTCTTGCTGTTTCAACTAGAGTAGCATTTAATTCATAAGGGTAAATCTTTCTTGTTCCTTTAACTACTGCTCTTGTTGAACCTTTAAAAATACGAGTTCTCATACCAAATGATCTCATTAATACATCCATTTTTTGGGTGGATCTTTCTAATGGAGATGATGTTTCTTTGGAACTCATTTTTCCTTCCCTCCTTTTGCTTTTCTATTTTCAACTCTTTCTTTAATCTTGAAAGAGGCAACAAATATTGAAGGCATTGAAATGAGAATGAAGGCTACTCCAAAAATAAAAATCCATCGCAGAAATGTATCTGCATCTGGAAAACCTGGTAAATTTATTATAGGTAACACTATATCTTTCTTTACTTCGATGTAATCTACATCACCAGGGAATTCGGATTTAAACAACTGATTATCTGGAGATGTTGTACTCCTAACTACAATTTCTAATGAGATATTAAATCTCTCAACATCAG
Source organism: Candidatus Heimdallarchaeota archaeon (assembly GCA_016839985.1). Classification (GTDB taxonomy): domain Archaea; phylum Asgardarchaeota; class Heimdallarchaeia; order Heimdallarchaeales; family Heimdallarchaeaceae; genus UBA460. The sequence goes on from JAEOTG010000363.1 coordinate 4,649, forward strand.
AAGGTGCATATAATTGTGTTTTTTGTAAAAGCAGTTCGTTTTCATTAGTCATGTTTTTGTTTGGAGTTAATATTTTTGGATATTCCCCATGTGGATCATCTGGTTTGTTATACACTATTGAAATACTTACAACTGTAAGATTCATCCCTACAGGAAGTCCAGTTGCGTTGATATATGCAGTGAAATTTACAGGTGAATTTAACCTCCAAGTTAAAGGTGCTGTTGAATAAACTGTGAAATTAGTATTTGAATCAACTTCAAATAGAGTAGTAGGTGAAGTATAAACTGATTCTTGACCTTTAATATTCAAACTATAAAAAGAGCATAATATAATGCTGAAAATAACAATAAAGAGATAAGCATAAAAACGATTATTTTTCAAGACTCTTCTTTCCTCCATTTTTCTGATTTTTCTATTAATTTCATTACTGACTCAAGATAATCTCGAGCTTGTTGTTTGTTATAGTAAATTTGTTCATTACTCTCCCAACTTTGTGATATAGCTCTCCCTATAGAAAGTAGTTCAAGTGTTTCTGTGATTAGAAATGAGGGTATGTACTTTTTAATAGTAATTTCATGCAAATCTTCATCCATGGCTAGAAGGTTTACAGGTGTAAGTCTACTCAAGTATGCAAGCAGTTCCCAGTACTCTCCCAACATTGCTTTCCATGGTTCCTTTTCAATATCTATCTCCTTAGCTTGTTTCATAGCTATTAATTGGATTTCCTCAACAGAAATCAGCATTTCGTATTTTTGTTCTTCTTCCTGAATTTTTCTAATCATTCTTCTCCGAATAATGAAATAAGTAAGCAAAAATGCTAGAATTGGTGCAATTATTCCCAGTAAGCTGATAAAAATTAAATTCCGAAGTAAGGAAGTTTGCTGTTCTTGAGTTATTTCCGTTTGAACACGGAAGTGCTCAAATCTTGCAGATTGATTCTCTATTGCTTCTATTACGTTAAAGAATGAGTAAGTAATTTGCGAAGAAAATAGTTCATGATATGGATCAATTTGTCTATCCATGTCTGTAAAAATTATTTTCTTTCTCCCTTCAGGAGTTTGTGATAGTGTCATAATACTTTCTGGAGAT
>JAEOTG010000049.1 GCA_016839985.1 Candidatus Heimdallarchaeota archaeon
GGGAAACTTAATCCAGAAACTGATAGCACTTTAGACATGTTAGTTGAAGGTGTGAGAGATTATTTCAATATGGGTGGGTACCTCAATTGTCCTTGGAGAGAATCTCAAGAGGATACTAAACTAGATAGAGACATTATGTGCCCTTGTGATTATGCTCCTTTAGATATTGAGGAGTATGGTTATTGTTATTGTTCTTTATATTTTGATTCAAATTATAATTTCTCAAATCCAGTGGAAATGATACCAGAGAGAAGATCATTTTATTAATTTATATCTTCATCATCTTTAGAAGTAGAGATGATTTTTTTATTTTTTCATTTGGTTAACTATTTAAGTTCAAATTTCACTATTAATATGATGAGAAGAAATTGGAAAATATATGTAAAACCGCTTATTTTTCCAACTATCGTTCTTTTCCTTCTCACAATTACTATTATATTACTTGAACACTTTACAGGAATAGAAGAATTTGCATTCGGTTTTATAATAATCATTCCTGCTTTTGTCATTCTTCTAATTTGGAGTGATAGTATTAAGAAAGAAAAAAGAGCTACATCAAACATTGCTTTGTTAGCTGAATTGCAAAAAAGAGAATTGATTAGAGATAAAGAAAAAATACTTGTGAAAGTCATAAAACCAATCTTAGAAGAAAAGAAAGCCACAAACATTAACATAAAATCAGATTATCCACCAAAAATCACTTGTTTCTTTACAGAAGAAAGTGAGTGGAAATTTATAAAAACAATGAATGTGGTTACTGGTACTGAAGATGATATCAAAATAGAATCAATCTTTGTTGGAGATTATCCATTTTCTTTAAGTATCAGACCTAAAAAAGATAAGCAAGAGAATGATGAATTGGAAGATTATCTCGCAATCTATTCAACTCATTCTTTATTAATTAATAAAGTGTCATCAAGAGAAGAAATCAAAAATTTACTTTTTTCACTTAGTGAAAGTTTGAAACAAATCTCAATTAATGGAAAATTCCTTTCAGCTTATCTCTACTCAGCGGAAAAATTGCCAATGCTTATGGAACTAATAAGTATAATTTATAATGATATTGTCATTGAGGATTATGGAGAAACTGATGTAGAAGAATTACTCTGTTATCAATGTAATGAAATTTTTAACAAATTTGAAGAAGAATGTGATACATGTGGAGCTCCAAGACCTACATGCAAAGTGTGTATTCTAGACTTGAAAATTTCAGAAAAAAAAGATGTTGTAAAAACCCCTTGTTGTGAAACTTACGCTCACAAAGATCATATGATAGCTTGGTTAGAAGAATCTGGTAAATGTCCAAATTGTAAAAAAGATCTTTTCTTGTGGTTGAGAACTCTCAAAAAACAATGAATTCTGGAATTAAGATTTTTATTTTATCCTTCATAGAGTAATGTGAGTGTGCTCTTAAATCCTTTACAAATATTTGAGATTTCAATAGTAAGTTATTTGGCTTTAATTGCATTTAGCGGAATAATAGTTTTTTATAGAAAGAAAAAAGAGAGAAAAAAAAGTATTAACTTGTAATTGTGTGTTTTGGAAAAGTTATTGTTGGAGAATCAACTGGCCAGAAAGTCATTTCTCTATCTGAACCTATAAACATAGTGTTCATTAATGAGTCAATGTAATTTCCTGCAATACTTACAGCTTTCAGAGGGTGAGAAATTTCTCCTTTTTCAATCAAAAAAGATTCATTGGAATTTACACTAAAGTCACCAGTTATAGGATTGGATGACACAAACAAACCTATAGGTTGTCCTGTAATCAAGATACCTCTATCAAGTTCTGCGATTTGGTCATCAAGATTCTTAGCTACATTATCAACCAAAATTTTGTTCGGACCTATAGCAGGAGATGTCTCAAAAGGAACGCCACCACCAAATATTCCTCCTCCCCTTTGGCAATTTCCTGTTGTTGTTTTTCCAGCTGCATGACTGAACATTCGATCGAACAAGAAATTTTTCAATATACCTTTTTCAATTAACTTTGTACTTCTTTTAGGAGTTCCTTCTGCATCGATTGCTTGAGTTTCAGAATATTCCGGTTTTTGACCCTCATCTATTAAGGTTAGATCTTTACTAGCTACTTCTTGATCAAGACTGTCTTTCCATGGATTACTTTGTTCAACATAGGTTGATCCTAACATTCGTATCCTTAATGCATCAGTTATGAAACCACCAACTTCTCTAGGCCCCCAAATTGTTGGAAGTACCTCAGTACCTTCAAATTTTTTAGCACCTAAACCTTTGAGAGCTTCTTCAACAGCATTCTTTCCTATTCCTTCTAAACCAACTATTTCTCTCCTTGCTTTGAAATCAAATGCAGTCTTTCTATCTCCTTCTCCCATCACGACTGTTGTGGCATTTCCACTATAAGTAGTTAATAAAGATGAAGCTAAACATCCTTCTGTAGTTGCTATCGCATAACCTTGCCATGTGCAACCTAAACCCATTGAAAACGAAACAATTCTTTGATCTGTTCTATCAACACCTTCACTAATTACATCGAATTCCTTTGAGAGAAGTTCTGCATCTAGATTCAAAATTTCAGGATCAAGAATTCCTTCTTTTGCTGGTTTAACTTCTGGAATAAAACCTGGAAACATAGGATTCTCAGGACTTCTTTTTGCTACGTTATGAGCTTGCTCAATTGCACTTTTAATTGCATCTTCTTCAAAACCTGTACAGCTAGCAAAACCTAGTTGTTTACCAACAGCAACTCTAATTCCTACTCCTTGAACGATACCATCTCGACTATCAATCTTACCATTATTATCAGACACAGTAGTTAAAGATTGATTAATAACAAAGACTTCAGCACTAGGAACTTTCAAATCATGAGCGAACTTAATTGCAGTATCTGCTACACTTAGTAGTCTATTACGTAAATCTTCTAA
>JAEOTG010000364.1 GCA_016839985.1 Candidatus Heimdallarchaeota archaeon
ATCGTTTCTCTTTTGTTGTTTTAACTGATTAAGAAATAATATGTACTATGGTAAAAAAAAGATTTTGGGTGTAGGAAGAGTGTTTACTATCTAGGTTTTATTGACATCATTGTTGTTCCAATGAATGTAATTAATCCTGAAGCTGCTGCAATCATAATAACTGCAATACCACTTAAGACAGTATTGAGTGTTTCAAAATCTCTTTGCCAAATCGCAAGATAAATTGTAAGTAAAATCAAAGCAGCTAACATAAAACCTGTTAAAACTAAATAAGCATTCTTTTCTTCTGTTTTAAACACAGCTGATACTGATCCTAATGCGAATCCTCCAATAATTCCTATCCCTAAGTAAAATAGAAACCACCAGAATTGATCAGTTAGTTGAACTACTGTAATTATTACACCAAAGATTCCAACAGCTGTTAAAGCTCCTCCTATAAATGATGCAGGTCTTGCAGCCATAATAAATTCCTCAATATTCCTAACTAACAGCTTTGTATATTAATATTTCTAAATACTTTGCTTGAAGTTCTGAGAGAACATCTTGGAATCATATGAAAACTTAATGTGCTTGGGAAACATACTATCTCGTAAGATGCTTTTCAATAAGGTGGGTATTGATTACTAAACATGTTGGTGTTCAAGACTATATTCTTCTAATAAAGTGGAGATAACAAGAAGGTACTGTTCTTTGCAGTATTTTGAGAATTAACAAAAAAGAATGAGAAAATGAAAAAATATTCAATAATCCACATTCTTCTGTAAAACCTATATCTAGCAATAATAATTCAATTCAATTTGGGATTAATTGTTTTTTCTTTTTTTTCTTTTAACAATGATTACAATTAAGGATAAGCAAACAAAGGCTATTGATAAAGATCTGATATAAGTTCCATATTCGGTTATAAAAGGGATGTCTGCAACTGATCCAAGAGGGAAGGGATCTTCAGAGTTTGCAATACCATCAATTAAGTAACTTCCAACACCTGAATAGTCATCCCAATAATTCCCTTTTTTAGTATCCATGTTATACCAAATATTATCAAGTCCATTATCAAAAGCCTGCGATGTTCCTTCAGGTTGTCCTGTTGGATTATTGTTGATGAAATTATTATAATATACTGTGTTGTTTGCTGATTCATGTATCCAGATGGCATAGTCTTTATTGTTTTCAAAGTGATTATTAATGATACTATTATTAGATGATGAGAAGAAAATTCCTAAAGCATATTTTCCGCCTTTACCATTAATAAAATAATTTTCTTTGATTAAATTTTGAGATGAATATATTAAATATACAGAAGCTGCATTATCTGTGAAGTTATTTCCAATTAAATTGCATTCAGAACATATACTGAGAGTAACAGGTAAATCTACATCTGGAAATATACATTCTTGAATTGTTACCCCAGTGCAATTTGCAAGAAGTAATTGTCCATAATCAGTGGAAGTAATAACTTCGTCTACATAGTTTAACAGAAATCCAATAGATTTTCCGTTTACAAGATTATTGTTCAATATATATGTCTGATAGGCTGCTGCATTATTTTCATCTATGAGTAAAGTATTGTTTGTTAGGATGTTGCTAGTAAAATTTGAGTATATCGAATTCTCTATCGCATACATACCGTGTGTATTATTGATTAGTATGTTATTAAACACTGAACTGTACTTGCTGTGTTGAAGTATCAATCCATTAGTATTTTTTATGAATTTATTATCTGATATTGTTACATTATTAGAGGAGTAACAATAAATTCCCACTAGCTCATTGTTAATAAATGTATTATTCTCTATAGTTGCTGTTTTTGTTGCTACACTATATACGAAAATACCAGCATAACTAGTTGATATAGTACAATTTCTGATTACAAAATGTTTTGTTGTGGAAGTAACTATGATTCCTTCTGAACCGCTAGTTATTATTGTCAAGTTTTCTATGCGGTACGGGTAAGTCGAAGAGCCATCTCCAAGAAGACCAAGTGAAATGAAATCGTTATCATTATTAATTATAACAGGACTATCTTGAGTTTGTATTAAACAATCTATTGGTTCATGAATAGCATCGCTGTAGTGTGTATTAGAATAAAAAGAAATCCCAATAAGTGAAAGAGTTATTATTGCTAGTAATAGACTCTTTATTTTATTCATTTCTTTAAGCATTTAGTTTACCAAAGCTAGGATTTTGAAAGAATCTATAAATACATTTCTACAGAATAATACTCGACGCATTATTTTGAAAATCAAGATTTGGTATTAACTTTTTTTTTCTTTTTTACTTTAAATCTATCAAAGACCGTTGATAAAGCAAGATCTAAATTTTTTATCACATGAAAGATGCGACCAAATCTAACATATATTTTTCTTATTATTTTAGTAAACCAATTTTGTTTCTCTATAATTCCTATTTCATAATACAAATATTGTTCTTTTTCCTTTCCTCTAGCACAAATCTCTCCCAATGGATTAGTTATAGTTAACCATCCATTCCAGTAATGTCCTCCCTCCTCTCCATATCGATTTGCATTAATTAACCATGCATCATAACTTCGAGCAAGAAACCCAATCCCGAATTCCCTAGGATCTTCATCATCCGCTAGACTATGGATGATTAGCTCTAGTTTACTTTTTCTCAATGCCTTGTTAACTTCTTTACTTTGAACATCATAGCATATAACTAGCCCAGTCCTAATATCTTTGATTTGAACAATTGTAACTGGTATCTCTCCAGGAGAAAAGAAAGATTCTCTCATTTTCCTTTTACGGTGTACTGCAGTAATTTTTCCTGAAGAATCTATCAAAACTTGAGAATTATAAAATCTACTCCCATCCTTTTCATTGATTCCAAAACAAAGATATACGTTATTTTTTGTAGCTAGTTCTGACATTATATTTGTGGTTCTACCAGGTACAGCTTCTGCAATTTTGTGATGATATTCAGCTGTTTTTTTAAAATTAAAAAACCAACCATGAATAGTTTCTCCAAACACAATCAGTTCAACATCTGGGTAGTCTTGTTTTATCTTCTCTATGAAATTGGTCATCTTATGCAAATTTTTATCTGGATTTTCGTCACAAATCATAGCAGTGGTTGCTATTTTGAGATGTTTATTAGCTTTTGAAATGTTGTACAATCTTTTCATAAGAACCAATTGCAGAAATTCGTGTTTAGAAACTAATAAGTATTATCAAATAGATATAAAAAAAGATATAAAAAAATAATTTCAGTAAACACTTCACTAATCTCTGTTATCCATTTAGCTGATTTATGAATGAAATAAGTTAATAGTGATCTTTTTCTGTTCAATCGAAGTCTTTTAAAACACTGTCCTCAACCTCTTTTGTAGTTGAGGAAGATTAGAAATAAGTAATTATTTTGTTTAAGTTTTTTTCAACACCCTAAATAATTGCTTAGAATCATACCTCAGAGAATTGATACTTGATTTTAGGTTAGGTTATAGAAAGTGGTATCAATGAAATTTCAAGATTACAATTTAAATAATCATATAAAACGTGCTTTAGACGATATGGAGATTCATACTCCAACCAAAATACAGAAAATAGCGATTCCTAAACTCCTTAATGGAGACAGAACACATGTTCTAGCTCAAGCTAAAACTGGAACTGGAAAAACACTAGCTTTTTCCATTCCTATTGCTAACCAGATTAGTCCTAAACAACACTCAGTTCAGGCAGTTGTATTAGTACCAACTAGAGAATTATGTAAGCAAGTGCATAGTGTTGTTAATAGATTGACAAAATATAGACAGTTAAAAACTGTAGAGGTTTATGGCGGAGTCTCTATCGACCGACAAAGAAAAGAGATTAAATCTGGAGCTCAGATTGTTATAGCTACCCCTGGAAGACTTATGGATCTTTACAGAAGAAGAGCTATTTCTTTTAGAAACGTAAAATTTGTTGTTTTGGATGAAGCTGATAGAATGCTTGATATGGGTTTCCTACCTGATATAAGGTACATCCTGTTTGATGCAATGAAAGGTGTCTCACCTCGTTTATTACTATTCTCAGCAACAATGCTTAAACAGATAACAAAGATTGTTCGTCAGTTTACCAATGGTGAAAAGTTGGTTGAAATAAATGTGAGCAAAGATGATCTAACAGTTGCAAACTGTAAGCAGTATTATTACAAAATCAAAGATGCTAATCAGAAATATCCTACATTTGTTTCCATACTTAGAGAGGAAAAACCTAAATCTTCAATTATTTTTGTTAATACTAGAAGATGGGGAGACAAACTAAAAAAACGCTTAACACAGGAAAAAAATCTCAATCTAAGATTCAACACATTACATGGAGATAAAACACAAAGACAAAGAGAACTTATATTGAAGGATTTCAGAAAAGAAAAAATTGATTG
>JAEOTG010000365.1 GCA_016839985.1 Candidatus Heimdallarchaeota archaeon
AATTCAGGACTCCTTCCTATAAAATTTTCATAGAATCGTGCAATCCCTTCATGCATTCCATCTGAACAATACATCCCCACTGGTTGATAGAAACCATTTTTCCCCACATTTTGTTCATAAACTCCATGTCCTCCTTCATGGATTGTACTTAAAATAGCACTAAGAAACTCTTTTTCAGTATATTTAGTTGTCAACCTAACATCATTATATGCTCCGGTTGTAAAGGGATGTACATATTCATCTAATCTCCCTCTTTCAAGATCAAATCCTATCAGTTCTAAAATCTCTTTGTTAACTTTCTTTTGAATACCTAAAGGACATGACCGATATAAAATGCTTTTATCAGGTTTCTTTTTAGAAGATAAACATCTTTCAATTAAAGGAATTGATGCTTTGACTAATGGTTTAAACAATTGTTCGCATTTTTCTATTGTCATCCCAGGTTCACAGTAATCAAGTAGAACTTCGAAAGGATCAGCATCAGGATTCAGGAATTGAGCATATTTCTTATTATATACAATCATTTTTTCAAACTCAGGAAGAAAAATAGAGAAATCTTCTTTTTCCTTAGCTCTCTCCCATGCTTCAGTAGATATGACACCTTGTTTTTGGAACTTCCCAACAAATTCAGGGGGAACTTTGACTAGTTTGTTATATTCTCTATGAATAAGGTAAACATTACGTTTCTCTAAATCTGAGAGCTTTTCATAATCAGGATGTTCTTGAATTTGTTTAAGAAGCTCTCCTATTCTTGGATTAGTCTTTTTTTTATGTCCCAATTCTGCTATGAATGCTATCTGCTCTGCTCTCTGTTTTAATCCTCCAGGGGGCATTGTAACATCTTTATCCCAATATAGTATCATAGCTATTTCTTCAATTATAAGGGATTCTTTGAATAACTTGAGCAATTCTTCGTATTCCTTTTGCACAGAGCTATTAATATCTATAAGCACATAAAATTTTCTGATGATGAAGTTGATTATAAGAGAAAAATCAGAATTTTAGACTAAAATATATATAGAACATAATTTATTTTGTATCAGTGAAAATTTATGACTCTTACAGTAGTATGTGGTGGTTTCTGGGGAGACGAAGGAAAAGGTAAAATCCTTTCTTATCTTGCTTTATCTGATAATCCAGCAATTGTTGTTAGAGCTGGTGTAGGTACCAATGCTGGTCATACAATAGAATTTGAGAATAGAGAATACAAGCTTCGAATGATTCCTTCTGGTTTTATCAATCCTTCAATTCGTTTACTTATTGGTGCTGGTGTATTAGTCGATCCTAAGGTTCTTTTCAAAGAGTTGGATGAAACTAAAACTCATGATAGATTTGGAGTTGATTATCAGTCAGGAATTATCGAAAAAAAGCACATTGAACTTGACTCATCTAATGGTCATCTTAAAGGAAAAATAGGTACTACTGGTAGTGGTACAGGTCCTGCAAATGTAGATAGAGCTCTAAGAAAATTAAAAGTAGCTCGAGATATTCCTGAATTAAAACCTTATTTAACTGATGTAAGTGTTGAGGTTAATGATGCTTTAGATCTGGGATTGAAAGTTCAAGCTGAGGGTAGTCAAGCTATTCTTCTTTCACTATTCCATGGGAGCTATCCATATGTCACTTCTAAAGATACTTCTGCAGCCGCAATATGTTCTGACATAGGAGTTGGACCGACAAGAGTATCAGATGTTGTAGTAGTTTTGAAATCGTTTGTTACTCGTGTAGGAACAGGAGATCTACCAGGAGAGTTACCTATGGATGAAGTGAAAAAAAGAGGTTGGACTGAATATGGTGCAGTAACAGGAAGACCTAGAAGAGCTGCTCCATTCAACTATGAATTAGCTAAAAAAGCTGTAAGATTAAACGGTGCTACACAAATTGCAGTAACCAAATTTGATATTATTTTTCCAGAAATTGCAAAAGCTAATGATATTAATCAGATTAAAGGTGATGCGGAGGATTTCATTAATAAGATTGAAGATGAAACAAAAGTCAAAGTCGCATTTATTGGTACTGGACCTTCTGCTGAAGATATTATTGATTTACGAGAACACATATGATGAAATTCTTTATTATGAGATTAAATCAAGAATAAGCTTTATATTAGATGAATCTGCTATATAAACGAACAGCAGAATGAGTAAAATACCTAAGAAGTTACATCCTGATTTTCAAGATGAGTTTTTTCTAAATTTAGAACATATATTAGTTCCAATTGGT
>JAEOTG010000366.1 GCA_016839985.1 Candidatus Heimdallarchaeota archaeon
GTTTAGGAAGACAGTTTTCTAATCTAGCAACAGGGACTACTAATCTGAAACGAGGTCAAACAATTAAATCATTCCTAGCCATGAAATTTACTTCATCAAATTCAGAAAATAATATAGCAGCATTGCAAATTTTATCTCAATCAGGATCAGACTTAGCAAAAAAATTCTTAGAAAAAAAAGGGATTCTTCCTAGAGATACTAATGATTGTTATATTTGTGAAAACTTGCTCTTGAAAATTGAAAGTCTTACAGAAGTCATTCTGGAAAAAATTAAGAATCTTGAAATTAGAACATTCCTGATTGGAACAATACTCCCTCAAGAATATTTGGGGAGGGAAAAAGAATTAAAAGAAAAATATGGAATTCATCAAACAGAATATCTTAAACAAGAGTTTAACAGAAATATAGGTAAAAAACTAGTAGAGAAAACACACCTTAATACAGATTTTCAAACTCCTGAAATTGTCATCGAAACACATCCAATTTCTTTGAAAGTTCATCTTAAAATTAATTCTTTGTTTATTTTTGGTAAATATAAGAAATTCATCCGCACAATTCCCCAGACTCGATGGCCTTGTCGAAAATGCAAAGGAAAAGGGTGTAAGGAATGCAATCATACAGGTAAACGATATGATGTATCTGTTGAAGAATTGATTGAATATGAATCTTTAAATGCGACTAAAGGAGAAAAAGGGATTTTGCATGGAGCAGGAAGGGAAGATATTGATGCTCGAATGCTTGGTTCAGGAAGACCTTTTATTCTTGAGATTGTTAACCCAAAAATTAGAAGTATTGATTTGGCAGAACTAGAGAAACTCACCAACCTGCACGCTGGAAAAAAGATAGAAGTTCAGAATTATCGTTTTTCCTCTAAAGGTGAAGTTGTTCATTTGAAAAAGAGCGCAGAAGAATCAATCAAAAAGTATAGAGCTCTAATAATTTTTGATTCATCTATTACAAATAAGGACATAAAGAAAATAGAAAATCATTTCCATGAGGTTATTTTAAACCAAAGAACACCAACACGAGTTTCGCACAGAAGAGCTGATAAGATTCGCTACAAGAAAGTATATTCAGTGCAAAGTAGAATAGAAAACAGTAGAGAGATTGAATCAATTATAATTTGTGATGGGGGTTGTTATGTAAAAGAATTAATTTCAGGTGATGAAGGTCGTACATCGCCCAGTATTTCAGAAACGGTTGGTATTAAAGCTTCTTGTAAAGAATTGGATGTTTTGGAAATTGAAGAAAAACCTTATTCTGTTAAGAAGTAATTCATTTCTATATAGCATAACAATGCTACCTAAAACGGATAACGAAAAGATTAAAAATCTCTTCGAGGGATTTTGCACACTTATAGGATATTATATAATTAAAAGGTGACAACAATGCGAAAATCGAAAGGCTATCGTCATGGAACAAGACGTCTCTTCAAAAAGCACATAAGGAAAAAGGGTTTGCGCCCTCCTGATTATATATTAAGAGATTTCAATGAAGGAGATATCGTGGACATAATAATTGATCCAGGCGAACATAAAGGGATGCCTCATAGAAGATATCATGGAAAGACTGGAGAAATAATACGAAAGCAAGGGAAAGCTTTCATTGTATATATTAGACAAGGAAGAGCTATGAAAGAGATCATAGCAAATAAAGAACACTTACGTTTAAGTCGTTCAGTAATTCAAACAACAAATTAACAAAAAAGTGATAGTTATGCCGAGAGACGTTCTTGATAAGAAAACAATTACTATTTCAGAGGCAATGAGAATTCTGCAAGAGAGAAGTGAAGAATCAGAACTCTCCTATTGGCAACGAGTAGCATTTGAACATGCTATGCAAAATGCGCGTATCGAACCCGAAGAATCTCTGGAGATTCTTCAGAAATTAAAAAAGAAATTTGATTTAACAGAACTTTCAGCTTTCACAATAGCAAATGTTTTACCGCCATCTCCAGAAGAGCTGAAAGATTTACTTCAAAAGGAACCAAAAATGCTTACAGAATCCGATGTAACACAAATCTACGAAATTATCAAGCCTTACATTGAAAAATACAAAAAAGAGAAAAAATAACCTGTAAGTGCTAATTGATTAATTAAAAGAGAACAAAAACTTTTTTTGGGTTCAAGATTATATATGGTGAGAATATAATGGTAAATAATCGATATCCAGATAAAAATAAACAAACTGAAAAAGTCAATGAAAGTGATGATTTCATCATTAGCCCAGTAACACATGTCCGACAATCTAAAAAGATTGAATCTCGTGTGTTAGTATTAGACTATTTACCAGAAGGCAAAGGTTTCGGTCAAACAAAACAAAGAGAACCTATAGTTCAGTGTATTGGAACAACTTGGTTTACTCTTCTAGAACTCTCTACAGAAAGAAGGCGAAGTTTCACACAATATGAAGAACATTCTTTAACTAAAAATGGTGAAAAATCACCAATCAAGCAAGTTAAACGACGCATTACTATAAATGATTTAACAAACACAGGATATCAATCACTTGAGGAAGCTGTGTTTAAAATCATAAATAAGAACGAAAAACGCTTTGTTTCATTCTTTAATAAAGCCCAACCTATCACAAACCGTATCCATTCTCTCCAACTCATACCGGGTATTGGTAAGAAACTGATGTGGGAAATTTTGGATACAAGAAAAGGTATACCTTTTGTTTCGTTTACTGATATCGAAGAGCGCGTGAAAATTTCTGATATTCGCAAAATGATATTAAATAGAGTTATGCAAGAGCTTGAAGAGGATGAAAAACACAGATTATTTACTGCAAGTTCTGAAATTAGTTCGAAAAGATAGTACTGATAGGTTTGAGTAATGGATTGTTGGAATTCTTCAACTGAGTTAAGGAATTACATTTTTAATAGTTTAAAGCAATTACAAATAAAACCATCAAACCAAAGAGGTCAGAATTTTCTAATAGATGCAA
>JAEOTG010000367.1 GCA_016839985.1 Candidatus Heimdallarchaeota archaeon
AGTAAACACTGTAGAATCAATTGCTAAAGGTCCAAAAGTACAGTTAGCGATTAGAACAGGATTTCCATATTGATCTGGAATACTATCAAATAACAACAAATCTGCATCAATAAAAACGCTTACAACATAATAGCCATCCATTCTATAAATCACATCTGATTCTAAATTGATTTGTCTAGTAATAACATGGTTGCCATTCTGATCACCTGATAACCATACCATATCTGTAACTCCCACACTCAACCATTCAGTAACTGCTTGAATCGCACCTTCAACAGAAACTAATCCCCATCCTTCAACAAGATCTTTTTCTGTTCTCTGAAGTTGAGGATTTTGAGCAATAGCATCACCATCTCCATCGTATGTTTCTCCTCCAGAACTGATTGATCCTTGAATGTTTCTCACTTCGGAAGCTGTCATACAGATGATAGATTTGACTTTTTTAGCTGTGTCCCAAGAATAATCCCAGACTCCTTCTTGTTTCATTGCATCAATAACAAGTTGTGCTAAACCAGCGACAAATGGTGTAGCCATAGATGTTCCTTGCATTCCCCTATAATTGTTTGAATAATAGTCAGTTTCTGGAGGATATTCAGTCCAAGTATTATAGTCAAGTGCATTATCTGCATCATTTGAATCAGCTGCTATAATTACTTGTCGAGGAGCTGAACTTCCTGAACTTGCAACACTCCCCCCTGGAGCCACAACATCTGGTTTAGCATGGGTTTGACTAATATGTCCATTGCTGCTATAATAAGCGATTTCACTTGCTTTGTTTACAGAACCTACAGTTATTGCATCTGGACATGAACCAGGAGAATGTATTCCTCCTGAAGAAGTACCATCATTACCTGCAGCAACAACACAAACAATACCCTTATTTCTAACCAAAGAACTAACTGCAGAATCAATGGAAGAGACAACTGATGGCCATCCAATACTCATGCTAGCAACAGTTACGTTATAATTTTGTCCATAATTATATAACCACTGAAGTGCATCAAGAAGAGAATCTGTAGGTCCGACTCCAACATCATCAAGAACCTTAAGACCCACAATATTACTATCAGGAGCAACGCCTGTAAAAGCTCCTCGTCCATCTGGATAAGGATTCGTCCATCCAGAATCGAATGTTACTTCTCCGGAGAAATAATTACCACCTGCTCCTGCAGCATTACCATACATAACACAATACCAGCCACCTGAACTAAATGAATGAGAAAAAAATCCTGGTGAGGAACTGTCTGGAGTAGCATAATTATCAGCCACAAAACTAGAACCATTATGAAATCCTACATAAGTAGAACCACTACCTTCCCAAGAATAATTGATTGTAACTGTTTGAGCTGAGTTGAGGTAAAACCAAGAATAAAACCAAGCATAAGTATCAAAATTGTGAAGATAACCAGAATCTTGTATCTTTACAGTAGAACTACTACTTGAAGCTCCTTTAGAAGCTGCAATACTAGCACAATGTGTACCATGCTCCCCTTTATCTGTGGGAGTTGGATATTCATCACCTGTCAATACAGAGTCATTCCCAACAAAATCAACCCAATGAACAACATTAAAATTAGAATCAGGATGGGTGTCGTCTATTCCAGTATCAAGGATTGCTATAGCCGTATTAGGATCTCCATCATAACCATAACCTTGAGACACTTGCCAAACTTTTCTAACTTGAAAATCTGTCGTTACATCGTGTAACAGAGCTTTTCCTAAAGCATTCTCTTCCAAATAGAGTAAAGGTCCTAATTTCTGGATTTTAAGCAAAGATTCAGCTGTCCCTTTTATGTGCAAAGCATAGATAATTGAATATTCGCTTAAAATTTCTATATTATTCTTTTCTAGAAAAATCCTTTCGGATTTACTAACTGGTCCATTTAGAGAAAGAATTGCTTCATATACATCTAAGGAACCACCCATTATCAGTTTCTTCTTGAAGGAATCTTGAAAACGATCTTTATCTATATCTTGAGAATAATCGGCTTTTACCAGATGATGATCTTCAGAAATATCAACATCATTCAAAGATAGATCAATATTAGTCTCTTCAAGATTAGTTTGAACTGGATTCAAACTAGAAGATAAAGATAGATTCATTACAAAAAAACTAAAAATTATGAAAATACTCATTTTTCTTTTTGAAAACAATTATGAAACCTCATTGGTTTTTTGTGTATCCAATAGAATTATCTTATTTATATTTGTTGTAAATTTCTTTAGTGTTTTGTCTTTCATTGTTTAGATTCTGTCACTTATTTTCTGTGGGATTTTTATAATTTAGTGAAAAAATCGTAAATTTTGAAACTGAAAAAAATCAGTTTTATTTTTCTTGAACTCAAATAAAATAGTTTTCCATCATTTCTATTATTTTCACTCATGTCACTTTTTTTCTTTTGGTGGTTTAATAGGTTCGATTGTCTCTCATTAACGAAAGTATTATGGTGCGATTATGGGGAGATACTCCGGAAACAGCTGAATTAGCGAAGAAGAATTTAGAGAAACAGCTGGAAAAGATACTATTGGAAAATGGAAAAATAACTATAAATGAAATCTTTGAAAAATACTGGATTAATCACCATCTACTCAACCATTATCTTCAGATATTCTTAATGGTTGAACAGCTTGCTGAAGAAGGAAAAATAATCATTGATGAAGATAAGAATATTTCACTTGCTAAAGTTACTTTCTTGGATTATGATGAAATAAAAGAAGTTACTATCTGGGATCTTGAACACAAAAAAGAAGACATAAAAAAGAAAAAGGAGATAATTGAGAGGTATCAGACGATTAATTTCTATGCTTAAAACTCATGAAACTTTATAATCTTGTTATGCAAAAATAGAATTCCTATGACAAATAACACCAACAAGGATAACAAAGAAATATTTGATGTCTGTATAGTTGGAGCAGGACCAGGAGGTTCCTCTACTGCTTTTTATTTAGCTAAACAAGGTAAGAACATTGTTCTTTTAGATAAAGAGAAGTTCCCTAGGAGAAAAATTTGCGGGGATGCTATTTCACAAAGAGCTCAAATCCACTTAGAAAGAATGGGTGTTCTACAGGAGATTTTGGATGAAGGAAAAGGTCATTATTCTGCTGTTGGTGGTCTTGTAAGTCCCAGAAGAATCACATATATCGATAATTCAGCTGAAGAGCTTGGTAGTCACCTAATAATGTCTATTAAACGAGAAATTATGGATGAAAAAATGGTTCGAGCAGCTGTCAGAGAAGGAGCGAAACTAATCGAAGAATATAATGTTAAAGAGGTTAAATTCCTCAAGAATAAGAAATTCTGGGAAGTAAAATCCTTTAATAAAGAACAAGGAATTATTAAAGCTAAAGTCTTGATAGCAGCTGATGGGGCAACTTCAAAGATATCTCGCTCCTTAGGAATTTTAGATAGTCCTCCTGAAGCAGTTTGTAGTAGTGTTTACATTCAAGCTGGAACTCATCAGTACAAAGATGATGGAGTATGTCTTTACACTCAAGATATCGTTCCAGGTTACTTAGCTCTATTCAAAGAAGCTGATGGAGATGTGGTTTTTTGTTGTTATATAATCCCAGGAGGGAGATATAAAAGTGAAGATTTACAACATGTGCATCAGCTATTCCTTACTGGAGAACCTTATGTTGCAGAAGCTCTTGGTCCAAAAGCAAAGATTGAACCAATGAAGTCTGGTCCTTTAAGATTAGGTGGAGTAAAAAAAAGTTATGCTAAAAATTTCCTAATAGTTGGAGATGCAGCTGGTCATATTGATCCTCTGACTGGGGAAGGAATACAATATGCAATGGATGCTGGAGAAATTGCTGCTAAAACATTGGAAGAAGCTTTTGAAAAAGAGGATTTTAGCGAAAGAATTTTGAAAGTATATCAAAAGAGATGGATGAAATCCTTTGGGAAAGATTTCAAGTGGTCTTCAAGGATGGTTAGGGTTTTAGCAAAAGTGCCAATTTTTCTAGATGCTTTTGCTTATCTCTGCAACAAGAAAGGAGTAAAATACCTATTAAAGTGGGCTACAATTATGACTGGTTCTGAACCAAAACTAAATTTCTTCAAACCAAATTTAGCATTGCCATTACTTCTAGCTGTAGTCAGATTAAAGTTAATAAAAAATCAAAAATCTTAGAAAAAAAAATGTAATTTTTTCTGATAAGTTAGTCTTGATTATTGTTTCCCCATATTTACTTGCGTTATCAATTACACACTTATGGAGAAAGATGTCAACAACAAAAGTAAAACCAATAAAGAGAGGAGTTCAATTAGTAGGGGAAATAGGAACAGATTATATATCTTTAGATAATAAAGGCTGCAAAATACATGTAGATTTGGGAGAAGGATTAGGTGTTCAAAAACTTCATGCTATAAGTGCTGGTTACCATGATAGATTTGAGCGAGAAGAGAAAGTTAGGATTGTTGCAGTTAAAAACAGAGTTTATCTAGTCGACAAACCATAATCTCCCCTATTTTTTTTTGCTAAATATTATTTGCTTTTTAGTTAAGATTATAACTAATGCTCCTACTAAAGTAATCCCAGCTAGAGAAATGGAGAAGTACTTTAAGAAATGCAAAGAGAAAGGCATAACTTCTATAATAAGAGTGTTCCTCGCAGTATTTCCAAAAGCGTCATAGAGTATCAAAGTAACAGATATTAATCCTGTTGAATTTATTGGAATTGTGCAGACAATCATACTGCCATTCCAGTCTCCGAATGTGTAAAGTTCATTATTAATAGTTATGGAATAATTCAAAGGATTACTATCGAACACATTCCAGCTCAGGTCAACTTCTTTTACCGTACTCCATATTTCCATATTGTGCTGAGGGAATATTACAGGAGGAATATCATCCCACGTTGGATTATTGTAGTATAATGCTTCTATTGCATCAAGCTGAGTGTATTCATTTCCTGCATATTGAATTCTTACATATCTAGCTTTATCCAATGAAACAGAAGCAAGGTTAAAACTCTGATTTCCATTTCCTTCTCCTAAATATATAAGTGATGAATCAATATCGTTACTAAGCCATACAAAATATTCTCCACCTTTTGCATAAATAATAAAATCATCACCATTTCTGTTAAGAATTTCTTCTTGAAAGCCCATATCTAATGTTACAAAACCATTTGTATAACCTTGTACAAGCAATGTAAAAAGTCCATCTGGTGGTCCCAAAACATTTTCACCGTTTTGATATATTTCTGACCACTGAACTAGCAGAGAATCAGCATAAGCATCAGCTAAATTCATCCATATCATAATCCAAACAAACGAAATGGCAACTCTTTCATTTATATCTATAACCTCTAAAGTAATATTATGCTTTCCAGGGTTCCAATGATTTGAATTCCAATTGCTGATTTCAAATTCCAGCAAATTATCCTCTTTATAACCCTGGAATATTAGCTGCTGATCGTTCCACATGTACCAATAACATCCTCCATGAACTATCCAAGATAAAGTAATAAAACCTAGACCATACTGAAAATCTGTTTGTTGGTTAACAAAATAGATAACAGGGGGAGATGGAGGTAAGATTAATAGATGAACTTCAGATGAAGTAGTAAAACCCGCATTATCATATGCTTTAAAAGTTATATTATAGAAGCCTTCATTATAATTTGGTATCAGCCAATTTATCTCAAAACTCCTCTCTATCCACTCATTAGATACACATAAGCTTCCGTTTACATAAATCTCCCATTGTTTTGGAGTATTATCAAAAATATTCCACTGAATGTATGCAACATCTCCCCATTCTATTATTATATCACTAGAAGTAGGTATTATTTGAGGTGGTTCAAGAGGATAAACATTTGCAAAGAAGGTTTCATTGTAAATTAAATCTGTATTATTATAAAGATGTAATTCTATAAGATGTTCTCCCAATCCAAGAGAATTCAAATCTAGAGCTATCTCACCAGAAATCCAGGATGTTGAATTAAGTAGAATCCCATTTACTGTTAAATTTAGATGCAAAGAAGTTTCAGCTTCTCCATTCCAAATTAGAAAGGAATCTGCTTGCCCTAACTCGATATTTTGTAATTCATTCCTTCTAATATAGAATGGTTTAACTTCAATTATTTTTGTGCTTTTTGCAGATTGTCTAGAATCATTTTCAATAATTAGTGTAAGATTATAAGTTCTAGAACTAAGAATCCCTAAATTCACAATTAATGATGTTTTTCTCCATAGAGAGGAGAAAAAGTGAATACTCTCTTTGACTATTGTGCCATTGAGATACAAACGATAATAGCATATTTCATCACTTCTACTTCTGAAATTTGACCAAATATTCCATTGAATTTTTGTTTCTTCAATTGAATTGCTCTCTACATTTCCTAAGTCTTCAATAAGAGGTGTGAGGGAAAATCTCTCTGCTCTATAAATGCCATAGTAATAATAATCACTGTCATAAAAACCTAATTGCCAAACAACCTCTCCAGCGTTGTTTACTTCAAGAATTTCGGCATTGTGATTTATTGCGGAATGATGCATCTCCCCAAAAGTTCCTAAACGATTACCATTTGGTAATCGATCAGCATCTCCCCAAATGCTTGAGTAAAATTCTTCTGGAGCTGAATAAGACCAGCTTTCATTAGCTATTTTTTTTTCTTCATTAATTGTTATTTCTATAATTCGTGAAATTTTATTATCTGGATTTGTTTGATTATGATAATCATTATCAAATAAAATTATTGTTTTTTCATCAACCCATTCAGCTGCATGTGCATGATAAAACAAAGATGGTTTTAATTGACCATATCTATCAAATAGATCAAAATCACCATACTCTCCAAGCGCCCAAATTACCTCAGAACTTGTATG
>JAEOTG010000368.1 GCA_016839985.1 Candidatus Heimdallarchaeota archaeon
AGACTTTCATTGAAATAATTGAAAAATAGATTTGCTCTGTAATCTTGAGAAAAATTCACAATTTGTGATGTCACAAACCAATCATCTACAACTTCAATATTTCCTTTTTCAAAATTTGCTAGTAAATTTGGAGCATCTAAAACTGGGAATAATATCAAAATTATTAGTAAACTTAAAGGAAATAATGTTTTTATTGGTTTCATATATGCATCTCTATGTAAATTTGATACAAAATCACTATTTAACCTTTTCATTTTTCAATTTTAGCAAAAATATTTAAGAATCCAATTGTACATTTAGAACTATGTCTGAAGATTCTAACGACAGAAAAGTTAAAACTAAAAAAGAGAGAAATAAGAAAGAAAAGAAAGAAAAAACAAGCAAAGCTAAAAAAGAAGGTACTTTTGGAGAAAAAGTTGGTGGAGGTTTCGTCTCATTCTTTAAAGGCGTTGGAAGAGTTATCAAAGGTTTCTTCAAATATTGTCTATTTCCATTCTGGTACACTGGTGTTTTATTCGTAAAAACTTTTAATTTTCTGAAAACCCGTAGTGAAGAACCACTTACAAAAAAAGATAAAAACTACTTATCGCTTATACCAACACTATTCTTCATGTTCAGCATTTGCATTCTAATTTTTTATATACTATTTGCTACACCTGTTTTTGAAAAAACAAAAGAACTAATTGAAGATGCGAGTTTCTGGCAATCGGTTGGGCAATGGTTTGTTGACCTGTGGAATGGTTTTGTTGATCTTCTTCAAATCGTCTTTGTAAATTTCTTCTGGGAGACAATTGTGCTTCCTTTTGCTGATGTTCTGAGTACTCATCAATGGGTTTCAGCATTTGTACTACTCATTGCTGTAATTCTAGTTATTTGAATTAGTATCATTTTTATCAACTTAGCTAAGATAGTTAATATATTCATAATCCTAGGTTACTTTTTTGGTAAAATTGGTAGAGGAATCAAGAAAGCTCATGAAGCAATAAAGAGGTTTGTTCTAAAGTATCTCATAGGAGAAAAATACATTAAAACAAGAGCTAAGAATTTCTTTTGGACTAATGTACTTTTACAATTCTTATTAACAATAATATTCATTGTTTTTTCAATCTATATGGCTATTCAACAATACCAATCTGGAAACTGGGATACAAGTCAAGAAATAATGAATTTTGCAGCTGTTGCATCAGTCATGTTATTCCTTCTTGTGGGAGTGTTTGCCACATGGTTCTTTAGTATTGTACATGGAATATCCTCCTCTCCACCTGAAGGTTTTAAGGCAGCAGAAGAATAAGACAATTAAGGATGAAGGGAATCCTTTGTCCTATCCATTTTTATTTTTCCAACTGTTTTAGTAAAATTTAATATATAGCTTTAAATCAGTACTCTGTATTAGTGATTGTTATGAAAATAAGAATAGGGATAAATGGATTTGGAAGAATAGGAAGAGGAATTTTTCACGCAGGATTTAAAGACGAGAATTTTGAATTTGTTGGCATTAATGATATTACTGATGCTAAAACTCTAGCGCACATGCTAAAGTATGATAGTGTTCATGGACGATTTTCACAAGATGTAAGGTATACAGAGAATTCTCTAATTATTAGTGGAAAAGAAATACCTATATCCAAAGAGAGAGATCCAGCAGAAATCCCATGGGATCAATGGGATGTTGATTTAGTTTTTGAATGTGTAGGAATATTTAGAACTTATGAATTAGCTTCAAAACATCTAAAGGGAAGAGTTAAACGAGTTTTACTCTCTGCACCAGATAAAGGAAAAATCATTCCAATTCCAACTTTTGTTATGGGAGTTAATGAAGAATCTTATGATCCTGAAAAACACAAAGTAATATCTAATGCTAGCTGCACAACTAACTGTTATGCTCCGGTAACGAAAGTTGTTGATGACAATTTTGGTATAAAATCAGGTTATATGACAACAATTCATTCTTATACAACCGATCAAAGAATCCTTGACTTACCTCACAGTGATTTAAGACGAGCTAGAGCTGCTGCTTTGTCAATGATACCCACATCAACAGGAGCTGCTACTGCAGTAGGGAAAGTTCTTCCTCATTTAGAAGGAAAGCTACAAGCAATTTCGATAAGAGTACCCACACCTAATGTTTCATTAATAGATTCTATATACAGCTTAGAAAGAGAAGTCACAAAAGAGGAAGTAAATAATGCTTTCATTGATGCATCTAAAACAAAATTAAAAGGTATTTTAGACGTATCAGAAGAACCACTAGTTTCATATGATTATAATGGGAATCCATATTCTGCAACTGTTGATTTACCTTTGACAATGTCTTATAAGAATCAGATTAAGATTGTTGCTTGGTATGATAATGAAACTGGTTATTCGCACAGGATGATTGACTTAGCAAGATATGTAATGAGTAAAGAAAATTGATTTCATTCCTCTTTTACACTTTTTAGTAGTCCTACAAATGCTTTGTACAGACATTCAGGACATCCTTGAGCATCTGGATCCATAAACAGTAATACTTCTCTTGTTTTTTCATAAAATTCCCTGTGTATTAGCGTGCCGTTAATCTTTATTTCTAATTGCTTTGTTGGACAGAATATATTTTCATCACTATTTGTTGCTACAGCATTTAGACAAAATAAGGGATTCTTGAAATCTTCTAAATCAGCAACAAAAAGTTCTTCAGGATCATAGAAAGATATTAGCAATATTTGTTCAAATTCATCTTCCAATATACAGTATGTTACATTTTCCATTTCTCTATACATTGGACACGGTTGCATAATCCACAAAGGTTTCACCCTACAATATATTAGAAGTTACTACATAAAAATTTTACAATACTTATCAATCAAAAAAATCTAAAAAAATTGAAGGAGATTGCAGGCTCTTAAATTCTTTAACCTGCTCTCATAGGAGCTCTACTTCGGAATTCATAATAGATTTTGGTTATTTCTCTAACCATTTCCTCATTAAAAGTAACTATTAGTACAGGTTCTCCACTAGGAGCTTTGTGTCCAAGAAATCCTTCTTCAATACCATCTCTAGTTCCTAACATAACAGTTAATTGTGGATCATCTTTTACTGTTACATTTCCCATACTTAATAGCTTACTAAGTATAGCTTTATCAGCGTCAGAGTGTGAAGCTGTATTTGTAACTATTTCCAGTTTTCTACCAAACTCATCTAGAAATTCTGCATCTATCCAATGTAACAAAGGAGATATTACAGTTGCTGAAGATTTAGTTTGTCTTAATAGTGACATCATTGCACCATAAACCTGTTCGTTTCCTGAAACTAACCAAATATCTTCTATAGGACTTGGTTCAATTCCTTTTCCTAAAGAAAGAACATCTTTGAGTAATTTCATTGATTCCCCAGTTGCTGCTAAAACTACATCGATTTTACTTGGTATTGCATTTAATATTCCAGTGATATTTGAATCGACAGTTTCTATATCATTTTGTGTACCTTTAATGATTTCTTCTTTGAATTTCATTATTTGTGAGTTATATTGTTCTCTTTGAGTGTTTGCTATTTGTGAATCTTGTAAAGCTTTATCCAATTTTTCTTTTAGAGAATTCAAAAATGAACCAAACAAATCATTGATAGCTTTTTCTAAATTATTAAGATCAGTTCCTATAGTTTCATTTCCAGAAGTTATAGCTTCTGTAAGAGTATCCCTTGTCCCTTGAATACTTGATACTAGTGCTGAAGAATTTGCATCTGAATTTGTTATAAAACTATTAATTTGATGTGTGATGTTCAATTCATAATCCTTCTTTTCCTTCTCAAATTCTTCTTGTATTGAGGTTACATTGTTACTAAATTCAGTTGTCATTTGGTCATGTGTATTTTCTAGATCCTTGTGGACATCGGCATACATATTATCTATTTCACTTTGTGCTTTTACTTGAAACTCCTTTACAGAAGTTGTAAGTTTATTAGCAAAAGCGTTGGAATCTGTATTTACCCACTTTGGATAATCTTTAGATAATTTCTGGAGTTCTCCTTTAGTATTTGTTACAGCTTCATCTAGTAATGAGGATTTTTCTGGAGATACAGTTAATTCAGCCATTAATCCCTCGGTACTTTCTAAAAATTGTTGAACCTCTTGTTCAATTAAATTGTTAATTTCGCTCTCTACTGCTGCTGTTTGAGTACTATAATTAGTTGCAGCTTCATCTAAAGTGACTGAAACATCTGTATCAAGCGCGATCTTTGCGGATTCAAATTCACCTTGTAATGATTCCATTGTTCCATCCATCGATGAAATAACATTTTTCACTAATTTTGAATGCTCATCGATATTTGTTTTGAGAGTATCTTGAAGGTTTGTCATAACATCTTTGTTATTGTTAGTCATCAAGGATAATATTTCTTCTTTTGTAGATTGTAATGCAGCTAAACCTTCTTCAATATGTAAATGCATTCTTGTTTTTTCTCTCTCTTCTAAATCCTCACCTGCGGTTTCAGGAGCGCTTATTAACCCTTCTAGAGAGTTTTTGATTGAATTAGTAACACCAGAAAATGCTTCAGATTCTGTTCCTACTATATCCTTTAGTTTTTTAGTGCTTGTGCTTTGAATTTCATTAAATTGTTCTTCATATGTGCCATATGTATCTACAATAGTATTCTTCATTTCGTTTAATGAACTTGTAAATTGATTATCTATCTCTTTCCTGGAGCTTTCCAATGTCTGACTTATTGATTGGAGTGTGCCATCTTTAAATTGTACTAAATCATCTAATCTAGAGTTTAATTTCTCAAAAATCTCAGTAGATAAGTTTGTCATAGAACTTGAAAAAGTGTTTATCATTTCCTCAATTTTTGAACCAACATTTTCTTTAAGCAGTTGAATATCTCTATTCATACTACCTATTTGATTCGCCATTCTGGGACCTTCATCCTTTCCAAAGACTCTCTGAAGCTGTTTAGTATCTAATCCTTGGAAAGAACTGTTTATTTCTTCCATTGTTGTTACTGCTGATTTGAATTGGTCTTCTAGCTCCTTCAATCTTTCAAGACTTGCTTGATAATTAATTTGAACAAGATTTGGAACTTCATCTCTGATATCTCGTCCTCTTTTTGAGAAATCATCAGTGAAAACCTCTACATCATTCTTAAATTGCTCTTCTTTCTCAATTACTAGATTCTTGATAGATTCATCATTGGTTTTTACATTATCTTCAATATTTTTTATTACAGAACTCTTCAACTCTTTTAGATGAGAAGCAAAACTTGTATTATATTCCTCATTTGATGTAGTGAATTGATTTATTCTATTTTCTAGAGACTTTTGGTACTTGTTAGTTGTTTTTGTTAAATCGCTTATAATAACATTTGTAGATTCTTCAAAAGCTGCCATTATCTCTGATATAAATAATTTAATTTGATTACTTACTTTTTCAATTGAGGAAGATAAGCTTTCTTCGAATAACTTGAAACCGTTATCTATTCCTTTCTTCAGCAAAGCTAAGAGATTGTCACTATTCTTCTTAAAATCACTAAGATAAGCTGTTAAATCACTTCCAAGTGTGTTTTTCATTTCTTCTGTTTTTGCTTCAGTTTGAGTTATTAATTCCCCTAATTTTTCAACAGAATCAACTTTGGTTTTATTGAGTAATTCTACAAACTGGTTCTCATTATTCTTTAGAATATTAACAGCTGTTTCCTTAGATTTATCTATAGACGTTCTTATTCTGTTTGTTGTTGCTTCTTCCAATTTCTTTAATTCTTCATTAAGTGATGTTAAAATTTGTTTTACTTTTTCTTGATATTCGTCTAATTTAGTATTATAATTAGCAACTATTTTATTCACAGTACTCGATAATTTCTTTGATGAATCATGTGATATTGTATTAGCATCAGAAGATAACTTACCAACTGCTTCATTTGTTATCTTATCTATAGTGCCTTTTCTAGCTTTTGCAGCTTTTAAAAATTGTTGAGTTTGAATAGATAAACTCTCTTTTATACTCTCTACTTTTTCCAAAACTGCATTAAGCTGAATATCTGTTCTGTTATTGTGTTCTAATTGTAGAGAATTCAATGATTCCTCTATTTTAACTTTAAAGTTTTCATGATGCTCACCAACTTTGTGAATTGTTGTATCAAAAGATGAAAGCACATTTTCTTTTACTCTCTGTGCAGCTTTTGCAATTACATCACTATTTGATTCTGATAGAGTTGACGTTTCTGTATTTACTCTTCCTACAATTTCAGTTACTTCGTTCTTACTTGAAGAAATAACTTCTGATAACGAGTCTAAAAATTGCTTGGATGTACCTGTTACTTCAGCAGCATGACTATCTGCATTTTGAGTGACAGTTTCATGAAAAGAGGTTAATTGGGATCTTAAACTTTGCATTGTTTTATTCCAATCAGCTTTAACATCATCACTTAAAGCTTTCAATTCATTTTCTAAACGTTGTGATACATCTTCAGTTAGTTTAATTTGAGGAGGTAATGGGATGAAATAAGGAGTTCCTTCTTCATTCTTTGCTTTAATTTCTTTAACATATCCTTTACCTACTAACTTGTTAAGAGCACCTCTTATTGAATCAACAGGTTGTTTGTAATATGATTGAATTTGACCTATTGTTCTAGAACCAAACTGAACAATTGTTGCATAAACTTGTATTTCATCTTTTGTTAAACCAATTTTTTCTAATGTTCCTTCCATTTTAATCACTATTCATATAATTCATTTTTAATAGATTCAATATTCCTTTCCAATCTTTCTAATCTATTGATTATGTCCTTACGTATTTTTTCTGATTGTTCTGCAAGCCTAAACTGGTCTTTTGCTTCTACTTCCATGTCAGAAAGAGTTGTTTCCTGAGTGTTGACAATTTGACCTTTAGCTGATGATGCGAAAGTAGAAATTTCTGCAGTACTATCTTTTTGTACTGATTCAATTCTTGCCTTAATTTGATTGCTAGTTTTTTCTATAGATAATAGAAGTTCTTGAGCTTCTTCTTCTAAATCAGAAATACTTTTTTCTAGAGTTGAAGTAGATTGTCTTTCCAATGATGAAACTTGATTTGTAAATGAGTTCATCATTTCTGACATATTAGTTGATAGTTCTTCTTGCTCTTTGGTTAAGATTGTTTTTGATTCTTCTTTAACAGTATCTGACTGACTTGAAAATGAATTCAATATGTCATCAACATCTTTCCCAAATTTGTTTTCAAAACCATCTAAATCTGTTTTATATTCTTCAAGTTGACTACTTGTTAGAGCATCATAAGCTTTTATCATAGCTTGTTTAGATGTATTAAAATTTGTCATAGCAACTTCATTAACATCTATCATTCCTTTCTCATATTCAGCTAGAACTTGTTGTATCTTTGCTATCTCATCAATTAGGTATTTATCCATTGTATCAGAAACTCCTGAAAGTTCTGCTTGAATTCTTTGAACAGCATTAGTAACAAGCTGTCCAAGTTCATTTTTGATTCTATTGAAACTTTCAAAGATGGATTCCATGTTTTCTGTGAGTTTATCACCATATTCTGCTCGTAAATGTTCTATTGATTCTAGCATAATATTCTCTGTTATGTTGATATTATCTTCAAGCTGTTCTTTCATATCATCAACATTCTTGGAATATGATGATATTTTGTTATCTTTTATCTCTCCAACATTAGATTTTACACTAGTTATACTTTTTCTGAATGTGTTTACTTGATCATTAGCAAGACGTTCAA
>JAEOTG010000369.1 GCA_016839985.1 Candidatus Heimdallarchaeota archaeon
AGTAATGCCAATTTTAATCTTCCCAATTAAATGAGGATAAAGCGTTTGTTGCCCATTTTGAGCTAATACATCATTTGAAGGATTAGTTTGATTAAATTCCTTAATGCTATAAAATTGAAGAGCTAATATAATCAAGAATACTTGAAGAAATAAGTTAATTTTGCTTTTTTTCATGATTGAGCCTCTCTAATTATACAAAATAATTTGTATAAGTATTTATACCTAATTCTGTTTTACAGACTCAATCTAATTTTCTCGGATGCTAATCTTCTGAATCGTCAAAGAAGCTATCTTCTTCTTCTGTTAGTTCCAACTTTTTTATTCCGAGTTTTTTCATAGCGTCCAATAATTCTTCTTCTGTTAAATCCTCTGCGGATTTGTTGTAATGTCTTTCAATTCTGTCTAAATCATCGCTGTGAAATTTATGCTTATGATGACTTCCAGCTAAAACAAGAAGTATGAACGATCCGAATAGCATTCTTCTTGATTGACGTCTCATCATTCTACGTTGTCTTCTTAAACTTCTTCTAACAACTGGGTGCATAATTCTTCTCGGTCTCATCACTCGACGAGCTCTTCTACCTCGCATATATCTCATTTCCTAAAATTATCTTAGAATATTGATATTTAAACAATAGTAAATATCAGCAAACTACATAAATGCATAAAGTTTCTCCAACGAAGAAACTAGTAGAAGTGAAAGAAAATGAAAGTACATCGAAGAGATACACCTGTTTTTGATTTTCTAAATGAATGTAATAAGAGTCCTTTAGAAAGGAAGATATTAGATTGTGGAGCAGGTGGTGGTGCTCCTCCCTTAGCAATTTTTTATCGAAATGGATACAAAACATATGGGATAGAGATTCTAGAAAATCAGATAGAAAGAGCTAATAACTTTGCCAAAGAAAATAACATGGAGTTTAACATAATAAAAGGAGATATGAGAAATCTCCCTTATGATGATGAATCTTTTAGTTTTGTTTTTAGTCATCATACAATCTTCCACATGAATAAAGAAGACATTGCAAAATCAATCAAAGAAATGGAAAGAGTTTTGGTTCCAAGTGGATTAATTTATGTTAATTTTCCAACATATCAGTGCGTTGGGTTTGGAGTAGGAAAGGAAGTACGTGAAGGAGAATTCTTGCAAATAGAAGATGGAGAGGAAGTATTACACTCCTATTACAAAGATGATGAAGCTGATGCTTATTTCAAAAATTTTGATTTAATATCTATAAGAAAATGGATACTTCTGAAAAATGAAGGATGGGTAGATAATATGGCAATGATTGAATACATTGCAAAGAAAAAATAGCGTTATGATAGAAGATCATTCTGTTTCGTAAGTGATTTCACATATTCTATGCTTGCTTTTAGTTAAATTAACAGATACTTTACTAAACTTCTTTATCCATTGTTCACAGGTCTTACAGATTATATCATCAGGATATCTCCAATAATTACATACAACTAGGAATTTTATCTGAGATTCACTTTGTTGATAAAAATGATCTGAAATAAAAGGAGCTTTATTGAAGATTTGTATTAGTTTTATCATTGGATCTAAATCATAATAATGTTCTTCACCAATATCTTCCTTTATCGACTCAATAGTTATCTTTCTTTCATTCTTACCCATTTCTCTGATAGCTTGATCTTCTTGCAATGATATAATTTCTCTACTAACTCCACCTGGAGCAATTTGAAATATACAATCATGAACATAGCTGTATTCAGCTGCACATCTCATTTCATTACAGATTATTGGCTCTTCTAAAATATGGCTAAAAATAGCTTCAAGCATCCCTTCAACATATGCACATGCTTTTGTAGCTATTACACCTAAAGAATCTGTCCAAATAGAATTTCTTAGAGAAACTGTAGCTACTTTCTCATCAGGATCAAAATGAAGAATGTTTATTCTACCCCAGCGTGAGAGAATTTGAGAATTTAGTATAGTATCTAGATATGTTCTTGATGAGTCATCCTGATCTGGTGTTAATTTCTGAATTATGTTTTTTCCTGCTTCGATTCCAATCTTTCCAAGAATTTGAGAAATAGCATCTTTTCTTCCCTCAAACTGGCCATAAAATAACTCTTGAAAGATACTAATTGCATTATCTCTTAATGAACTTAAGCAATTCCCAACCTCAGGAAAATCATCTAAAATTGGATTTGTATATGTTACAATAATGAACATTTCAGATAGCTCAATAAGCCTACTTATGGTTTTTACCATTTCTTCCTCTAAAGATGAAATCGTTAGATATTCGGTTATTGTAGGATCAAAAATTACAACAGAAAGCATAAATTGTTCCGAGCCACCTCGAGCAAGTGGGTTTGGAATAGAGAAGAACAAACTTGAATAAACTACATTTGCCATAGCATTGACAAAAGCTTTCATTTCTTGCATGAAATTAAAATCCATCAATCTTGTTAATGAAGCAGTTATACGTGCATCTTGAATTTCTGCTACGTTAAAGAGTAATCTAGGACCTAACCGTTGGTCAAAATGAAATAGCATCACGTTAATTCTATTACGAAGATCCACTCTTTCAGACATTAGCCATCATCTTTTTTGTCGCATAAATATATGCTATACAATATGGAGGATTAATTTCAGCTGTTCTGATTATGTCAGTAGCTTGAATTAAATCATCATGTTCATCTTTCGCTTTAAGATATTGATAAAGAATATTTGAACCTATCCCCGAAAGAACAATCTTTCTAAGATTATTTTCGAATAATTTTCTTCGAATATTTTGATTGATTTCCTCCAGAAGTCTTGTTTTGAAAAGATGAGCAATTTTTATCAATTCAAACTCGTCGAAGCTTTCATCAAGAATACACAGCATATCTCTTAATCTACCTAAAGCATCCTCTTTGAATTTAGCTTTCTTATCAGGAGTTTCTATAATATAACCAGGTGTTTGAATATCATCAGTTATTAGAAAAATATCAGCAGTCAATGCTCTATATTCAGATGGGAGATTATATAGCTCTCCTCTATATTCGAATTTAGGTTGAACAAATGCAGCGTTAGTTTCTAGAACCCCATAATAAAGAAGTTCATTGTTTTTCATTCTTTCATGATCAGAATTGGATTTTGACATTATTCTACCTTCCCTAACTGGAATGAAACTTGTTGTGCGCGTTGAAAAGTCTACTATGAGAACATCTTGGTTAATTAGTCTCCAAATACCCTCTCCAAGAGCCTTCCATCCAGTTGCAATTATTTTTTCAGGATATTTTAGTGCAGTTTCTAAATTAACAAATTCTCCATCAATTGAATAAAAGATGATATTTAGTGGTCTGATGAATTTAGTTACTGAATCAATCACAAATTCTAAGGTTTCTTTAGCGGATGATAGAAAAGAATTTCTGAATGTTAAAATGAACTTTCTAATGTTATAATCGGCGTATGAACGTAATAGTGTTTTCAACACACCTTCTAATTCTTCTCTTTTTGTTCTAATTGGAAGATAAATTCTTTCAAATCTTAGTGGTTCTTCAGGGTGAGAAGGATCAACGATGACTATTTTCAGGATAGCTGCTCCAAAATCTAATACAGCAATGTTTTCCTTTGTTGATGAGAAACCTTCTGTTTGTGTGACTGTCATCTATTAACTTTTTGTGATATTTCCTTAAAAAAGTAAGGATACTTCCTTACTTTTTTCTATAAATGGTGCCTTCTGGTTCTTTCTTTAAATCCTTTCCTTTTTTCTTTGTCTTAGCTGCTATTTCCTTCTCTTTTTCTGCTAGATCAGGATATTCCTTTGATAAATTTGTTCGGAAGCTTGCTTTAGGATAGATATTCTTTATAGTTAAACATATTTCAACTAAATCTTCGTTATCTATATATTCTCCAATTAAGAAATCCCTTCCATCTCTAAGAGAAAAAACAATCATTGCTTTAGTTTTATATTTCCATAAGTCAAGAGAAAATTTTCTAGGTATTTTAATCATACCATATCTCCTTACTTCATGTATAGGAAATTCTCCTTTCTTAACTCTTAAGCCAGTAAAAAATAGAGGTGTTGACCTAAATAGAATCATTCTATCTTTGATTGAGATATAGTCTCTTTTGTACAATAATTCTTTGAGCGTTCTATTTCCAAAAATAAGAATTGGTAAAATAGTGATAACTATTACAGTTGCTAGAACTGTTGTATCTTCTGGCTTTTCTATGAAAATGAAAATTACAAAACTAGTAATCATAATTATACTAAAAACTAAATTTATAGAAAAATCAATCCAACCATATCTTGTTGGTTGTTTTCTTAGTATCATCTCTTCGTTTTTCTCTTCTTCTGACATATAGATTATCCTCTACTTTTCTTTATTGTTGATGAAACTATATCTAATGATTCATCTGAAACAGTAATAGGTATTACGCATCCAGGTGAAATAATAATTCTATTATTGTTTTTTTGAGATACTTCGATTGAGTCTAAAATATTCTGTTTTATTTTATCCTTATCTCCATCAATCAAAACTTTTGTTTCATCTATTCCTGCAAGTAATCCTCGTTTAGAAATTCTTGTTGCTTCTTCTAAACTGGGCCATGTAAGTTGATCATGCCAATTAAAAGCATCTGTTTTGATTTTTTCAGTTACTTGTTTGAAAAAAATTTTTTCTCCATGAATATGTAATACAGTAAACTCTGATTTTTTCTTAATTTTCTCTATTATCTTCTTAAGAAAGAATATTTCATATTTCTCCACTTCTTCCCATTGGAGTTCAGTTTCTCTGAGATGTTGTGACGCTAAGAATATCCCATCAGCTCCTGAATCTATTGAAGAGAGCGCGAACTCAAGCATTACATCATAAAGAATATACAGACTATCCTTCATTGTTCTTGGATGATTTTTAAGATTGTTAACTAAATCTTGATCCATTTTTGATGCTACCATCAATGGTGAAAAAATTGTCATCATTTTCGGTAACGATTCTAGTTTTTTATTTATGAGTTCAACTGTTTTTATTTGATCACCAAACTCTCCCTCATTAACATTTACTGGTTCTATTGTTTCCCAATCAAGAGCACTCTTTATACTGAATTCATCACATCTAGTGCTTCCAGTGATAGAATCATATTCTTTAGAAACCTTACATCCATAATCTACAACAGGATATCTTCCATGTGGACTGATTTTC
>JAEOTG010000370.1 GCA_016839985.1 Candidatus Heimdallarchaeota archaeon
ACTGGCTTTGGTCCTATGGGAGCTTTTTATGACCATGTTCTTTTAATGAGAAAAACTGTAGGTAGTGATTTTGGAGTTAAAGCAGCAGGTGGGATAAAAGATGCTAGAACTGCAGTTAGATTGGTTAATGCAGGAGCTAATAGACTTGGTGCTAGTTCGGGTGTTGCAATAATAAATTCTTTAGCAAAAATAGAAGAAGAAGGTAGTTGGTTTGACGCAACAGAAGACAAACCTATGGACATTTATTCATTTGGAGCTGCTGATCCAAAGAAACAACCAAAAGATGTTTATGATTTTTATATAAGAAAAAAGGAAGAATACCAAAAAAGATTTTAGAAGAGAGAGCAAGATGAAGCGATTTGATGATAGAAAGCTAAAACCAAAATTAACACCTATGATGCAACAATGGCAACAAATTAAGAATCAAAATCCTGAGTATGTACTTTTTTTTAGAGCAGGAGATTTTTATGAATGTTTTAATGAAGATGCGAAAATCGCTTCAGATATTTTGAATATAACACTAACAGCTAAACCTGTTGGTGAAAGAAAAATTCCTCTTGCAGGAGTTCCTTATCATGCAGTAGATTCTTACATTGCGAAAATGGTTCAAAATGGATATAAGGTTGCTATTGTTGAGCAATTAGAAGATCCTAAAACTGCAAAAAAAGTGGTTAAGAGAGGTGTTGTTCAGTTCGTAACAAGAGGAACAATTACTTTACCAGAATCACTTGGAAAAGGACAAAATAATTATTTGGTTGGATTAGCTAAAGAAGAATCTATATTGGGAATTTCTGCTTTAGATCTATCAACGGGAGAGTTTTTAGTTGCTGATTTTGAAAAAGAAAATGCACTAGGTTTATTAGAAGTTGAGATGACACGTTTAAATCCATCCGAAATCTTGGTTGAAAATGAATTGTGGAAATTTTTAGATTTCCATCAAGATGAACAAAATTGTACAATAACCCATAGAGAGGATTATTATTTTGATATAGAACAAGGAAAGAAAGAGCTACGAGAGATTTTTGATGTCTTAAGCTTAGAAGGTTTCGGAGTTGATGAGTATACACCCTCTATCGGAGCTGCAGGAGCAATTTTGCGATATATTAAGGAAACACAGAAACGAGAAGATTTTCCAAATATCACAAAAATTAGTCAAATAAAAAGTCAGGATTTCATGACACTTGATTCAAGTACCATAAGAAATTTGGAGCTAATTGAAAATTTACGCGATAGAACAAGCTACGGAACATTACGACAGATACTAGACAATACAAAAAATCCAATTGGATCACGTCTCTTAATTTCGTGGATTCTTCGACCTAGTTTAAACCCAACAACTATACAAGGAAGACTTGACGCAACAGAAGAACTTTTTGAAGATATTATTCTAAGAGAAGAGTTTCGTGATGTTCTTGGTAAAATGAGTGACTTGGAAAGAATAACAAGTCGAATTTGCTTAGGGAGAAGCAACCCAAGAGATTTGTTAGCTCTTAAAAATTCCCTTGAATTAATTCCTGAAATCCAGAATAATTTATCAAAGTTCAAAACTGTCCTTCTTAAAGAGATAAGAAAAAACCTCAATCCACTTAAAGAAGTAACAACTATTATTGAAACGGGGATTGCAGATGAAGTTCCCACATCAGTTAAAGACGGGGGGGTAATAAGGGATGGTTATAATCAAGAATTAGATGAATTGAGAACAATTCAAAGAAGCGGTAAATCATTTTTATCAACTCTAGAAGCAAGAGAAAAAGCTAATACTGGCATAAAGAATCTTAAAGTTCGTTATAACAAAGTTTTTGGTTACTATATAGAAGTCCCAAAAGCATCTACCAACAAAGTTCCCACAGGATATGAAAGAAAACAAACACTCGTAAATGCTGAAAGATATATCACTCCAGAATTGAAGGAATATGAAGAAAAAATATTGAATGCAGAAGAAAAAATACTGATTTTAGAAGAGCAACTGTTTAATGATATATTACAGGAAATAGCACAATTTGCTAATCCTATTCAGCAAGATGCGCATTATTGTGCAATTTTGGATGTTATTACTACTTTTGCCCAAAATGCAGCTTATTATAATTATGTTAAACCAGAGATAACAGAAGATGAAATAATAGATATAAAAGATGGACGCCATCCAGTTGTTGAACAGCTTTTGGAACATTCCAGTTTTGTTCCAAATGATACTGTTATAAAAAAAGAAGATGAGAGAATTTTAATCATAACTGGTCCAAATATGGGTGGTAAATCTACAATATTACGACAAGTTGCATTGATTGTGTTAATGGCACAAATTGGTAGTTTTATTCCAGCAAAGCAAGCTAAAATCGGTTTAACAGATAGGATTTTTACTCGAATCGGTGCTCATGATGTTCTAGTAGAGCATCGTTCAACGTTCATGGTTGAAATGTATGAATGTGCAAATATTCTAAATAATACAACCGAGAAGAGTTTAATAATACTTGATGAAGTAGGAAGAGGAACTTCAACATTTGATGGTGTGGCAATAGCATGGTCTATAACAGAATTTTTACATAACAATATTGGAAAAATTGGTCCTAGAACACTCTTTGCTACGCACTATCATGAATTAATTGAATTAGAAGAATTACTCCCTAGAGTCAAAAATTATCACGTTTCTGTTAAGAACATTGATGGTGATATACATTTCTTATACAAAGTTAAAGAAGGAGGTATTAATGAGAGCTTTGGGATTCATGTTGCTTCTTTAGCTGGATTACCAGAGAAGGTGATAAATGATGCAAACGAAATGCTTTCAATTCTTCATGATCAAGATGAAAAAAAAGAGTTACAATCTTTTGATAAAGAATCAATATTAACACCTATGAGGATAGAAAAAAGTAAAGAAAAACAAGCTACATCTCCCCAACACATTGAAAAAACTGAAGAGCTCATGAAAGATTTATTGGACATTAGTGTTGAAGAAATAGCACCAGTAGAAGCTCTAAATATACTAAACCAACTTGTTAGAAAAAGTAAGGAAATACTGAAAGAGAGAGGAAAGAGCAGTAAGGAGTAAGCATTATTTAACAAAAAAATCATATTGTGGTTTCATGGAATCAAAAATTGTCAAACTTGATAAACTTACAATTAATAAAATTGCAGCAGGAGAAGTTATAGAACGTCCTGCGTCTGTTGTTAAAGAACTTGTAGAAAATTCTATTGATGCTGGTAGTTCAGAAATAACAATAAATATACAAGAAGGAGGGAAGAAGCTGATAGAGGTAATTGACAATGGATTAGGTATGACACATGATGATGTTTTACTTGCAGTTCAACGATATTCAACAAGTAAGATTAGAGAAGCAGACGATTTGTTCTCTATCAATACATTGGGTTTTCGAGGGGAGGCCTTAGCTAGTATCGTAAGTGTAGCAATGGTTGAGATAACAACAAAAGTGAAGAATCAAGATTTAGGAACACATTTAGTAATAGAAGGAGGAGAAATTAAATCAGATAGTAATATTTCAACAACTTCAGGTACAAGAATTATGATTAAGAATCTTTTTTTTAATGTACCAGTAAGAAGAAAATTCCTAAAATCAATCAGTACAGAAATGAATCATATTACGGAATTTATTACCAAATATGCATTAGCATATCCTGACATCTCCTTTTCTCTTATTCATAATGGAAAAACAGTGAT
>JAEOTG010000050.1 GCA_016839985.1 Candidatus Heimdallarchaeota archaeon
CTGCGAAGGGCCTCTCAGGTGGGTACATGCCCCTGGGGGCCTGCATCATCAGCGACGGGGTAGCAGAGGCCTTCAAGGAGCCCTTCGCCCACGGCCATATCCTATAGATTCCTTTGAGAAATCTTCAGGACGAAGTTGAGTTCGGATTTTAGGTCTCAAACCTGTTGCATCTACAAAGTATTTCGTTTTACATTGAAACTTCTTTTTTTCTTTAGGTTTAACTAAATTGACAATAACATAATTCTCCTTTTCCTCAACACTTTGGCAAACACAGTCATCCAAGAATTCTGCACCTGCTTCTTGAGCAAGAATGTTTAACCAATCATCGAATGGTTTACGCATGAAATTGAACATTTTAAAAGGAGAACTAAAAGACTTCCCATCAGGTAACACGATACTTACTTTATTTAGTTCAATATTGCATAAACGTTCTTTGGGGATTTTTTCACCTAAGATCTTTTCAAAATAACCAAATTGTATCCCAGAGCAAGGTTTGTCTCGAGGAGTTTTGTGTCTCTCAACAAGAAGTGTTTTGAGACCACCTCTTGCTGCAAATTTTGCAGCTGTAGAACCAGAAATTCCCCCACCTGCGATGATAACGTCAAACTCTTCCATTGAGAGTTTCTTTTTGGTTCATATATATTATAGTTGTGCTAGTTATATGGAGACCATGAAATATTTTTAAGAGATAATAAAGTATTAGCTAATATGAGTGAAAAAAATCCTCATTGCATTTGTATATGGGAAGATGAGGAATCGTGCGAAGATTGTGAATTAAAAAGGAGATT
This sequence comes from Candidatus Heimdallarchaeota archaeon, assembly GCA_016839985.1. GTDB lineage: Archaea > Asgardarchaeota > Heimdallarchaeia > Heimdallarchaeales > Heimdallarchaeaceae > UBA460. The sequence continues at coordinate 789 of JAEOTG010000050.1, forward strand.
ACATTGTCATTTAGATAAGAAATATGCTATTATTTTTGGGATCCCCTTCTTTTTGGCATTTATCCCCACATTTGTGGGATTGATATTACTTGGTTATCCCATGAACTTGATTTCTACACTAACTTGGATTGGATATATAATTTTCTTCTTTCTAGTTTGGGAACCACCAATTTTATGTGCTCATTGTCCTTACTATGCGGAAGGAGAGACAAAATTTCTGCATTGTTCTATAAATTATGGTTTTTTCAAAACTGCTAAATTCAAGCCTGGACCTACTAACTTGTGGGAAAAGATTCAGTTTCTAATTGGAGCAAATTTGATATTCGTTATTCCTATCGTGTTTTTAGCAATTGGACAGAAATGGATATTTCTTGGTGTATGTGTTGCTGGAGTTATTCTGTGGTACATTGTTATTCAACTCAAAGTGTGCACAGATTGTATTAATTTCTCATGCATACTAAACAGAGTGCCAAAGGAAATCAGAGACGAATTTCTGAAAAAGAATCCAGAGATGTACGAAGCTTGGAAAAAAAGCGGATACAAATTTGATAGTGAGGAAAATGAAGATAAGAAAAGCAAAACTCTCTGACATCAAGGACATTGCATATGTTCAAGTAAAATCCTGGGAGACAACTTATCCAGGATTATTACCAGACGAAGTTATTAAAAGCAGAACAGTGGAAAGTAGGACAAAGAAACTGACTGAATTTTGGCCGGATCTTGAAACATCCACAAAACGATGTGTATTAGTTGCTGAAACAAAAGAAGGAAAGATTGTAGGTTTTGTTGTTGGAGGTAGAAGCTTTGACAATAATCTCTCATATGAGGGAGAAGTTTATTCGATATATATCATAAAAGAATATCAGAATAAAGGATTGGGAACTACACTAATGAAAGAAGCAGTGAAATATCTAGTGAATTTGGGTTTTAAAACAATGATTATTTGGGTACTAAAAGGAAACAAGCAAGCTAGTTTATTTTATGAAAAATTGGGGGGAATTGTTAAAGAAAGAAAGATGCATAACATAGAGGGAAAGGAATACCCAATTAATGGATTTGTTTGGGAAGATATCAGTAATTTCTAATTGCTTTCAGTCATAATCACTTCCATCTGTCGATTGGGAAACTGATTTAAATACTTAAAATTTAGCGTTGAAGAACATCATGGCAGATTACTTTGAAAAGAAATCTAGAAAGAGAATTGAATTCGATGAAATTGAAAGCAATGTTGTCGAATCTGAATATGTAGATGTATTCATATCATTCCATGATGATTCAAGCTATTTCATGTATATGGCTTATACAGATTTTGATCAAAAGATAATGTCATTTGAGGATTTCATTGATTTAATATATGGTGAAATAGACTATCTTGTATCTGAAAGACAAGAACCAGATTTAATAAATGAAGTTTTCGAATTTTTTTATTTAGAAGATGAAAACTTAATTCCTTTTACTTCAGAAAATTATCTTGAAGTAATAGAGAAAATGAATATTGTTATTTTTGCAACTCAAAATAAAACAAATGCTATTAAACTGTTCAAAAAAATCTTAGAGACAATAGGATGAAATTAATTAACATCTAATTTCTTTCTGTATAGAACATATTCAACTGGAACAATATGACCTTTATTATAATGATCTAAAATTGAATCTAAATTATCTGCTAGGTAATGATCATTAATACAACATAAAGCTGATAATTCCGAGATTTCAAACCAGTTTTTACCATTAATGCTGCATTGTGCAAGATTGTATTGTTTAACGTAAAGCTTGCTTTTCATCTTAATATTTAAGTAATTTTTCAATTTAAAAAGAGAGAAAATATCCTTATTTAAAAGGAAAGAAGGAAATCCTTCATTAATACATTATTATAATCTTCTTTTGCTTTCTTCATTTTACTTCTATTAGTTGATTACTACCTTCTACTCTCTTTGAGAAGAAGAAACCAATGGTGTTTTTGTGAAAAAGAGTATACAAACCACAAATACCTAGTGCTAATAAGAGAAATAAATGAATAGGAACAGATACAATTGAATACTTAATCATAACCTCAATCCCTCGATATATCATGTAAATGGTTAAAATCGTACCAGCAAGATAAATTCCTGAAAGTGAAAACCACCCAATGAGCTTTCTGTTAATATAAATTATGTTAACTATCAAACTAATAACAGCTATTACCAAAAAAACAATTCTTACAAATTTTAAAAATGGTCCAAGATTGGTTAAATCATCAGGTTCAGGTTCAACAAATAGCTCTGTATTCCAAGTTATTATTAGGAGAAAAACTCCCAAAGATAAACCAAGTACTGACAAGATATATGTTAAAATAGCAGCTATCTTTGCTCTTGAAGGGAAAGCATCTTCTTGTTTTGGAAAAAGTATCATGATTATACTATATTAATTTATTATTCAAATATTTATAAGTTTATAATAAAAAATCAACAAAGTAACAGCCATTAAAACAATATTTTTATACAAATATCAAGGATTTTTATTCAGTTTATTCTTGGTTCAAACCTAAAGAAACAAAATTACACAAAAGGTGACAACAATTAGAAAACAGAGAGTAATAAAAGATTATGAAGCCTTGAGAAAGCTCCATAAAGAAGGTATTATAGGTCAAGTGAAATCCTTTCCAAGTAAGAAGAAATCAATGGAGCATTTAGCTATCGGTTTTAGAGCTCCCAAGGGTACTCCATATGAGGGTGGGAAGTATAAATTAGAATTACTATTCGGACCAAATTACCCTTATAAACCTCCTTTTGTAAGACTTTATACACCAATTTGGCATCCAAATTTTTGGCCTAATCCTAAACAATACCCAGGGAAAAGGAACATTTGTTTAGCATTAGTAGATAATGAACTAATAGGAAAATCAAATGGATGGTCTCCCGCTAAAAACATCACTACTATAATACATTCAATATTGGCAATGTTCAATGTTGATGGTGCATATGTGAACCCAAAAGATGTATTTAACAAAGAAGCAGCTTTAGAGTTCTTGAGGGATAAGAAGAAATTTCTAAAGAAAGCAAAAGCAATTAACAAGAAATATGCTACCTCTTACTGGTAAATAAAGGTATAAAAGAAACCGTGGATATTGGTGTATTGACAATGGACAAAGAAGAAGATATCCCAGAACAATACAA
>JAEOTG010000051.1 GCA_016839985.1 Candidatus Heimdallarchaeota archaeon
ACGAATTGCCTTATCAATGGTTAAAAAGGTCAAGAAGAAAACTCTCTGGCGGTCTTATTAGAAGAGCTGCTTCAAAAAAGAAAAGAGATATGGGAAGATATCCTGCAGAAACTCAAATAGGTGAAAGAAGGCTTAAACATATTAGAACTCGTGGTGGGCATAGTAAAATCAGAGTTTTAAGAGATGAATACGCAAATATTCTTGACCAATCTACAGGAGAATCTACTAAAGCAAAAATAATTAATGTTCTTGAAAATAAAGCAAACCGTGAATACGCTAGAAGACGTATTATCACAAAAGGATGCATCATTGATACTGAACTTGGAAAAGCAATGATTACAAGTAGACCTGGTCAGCATGGAACTATAAATGGAATTTTAATTGAGAAAAAAGAAACAGAAGAATAACTTTCCAAATAATTTATGTAAAAAAAGGAAAGGCTGAATCATGTTAAGAAAAAATAAATATTTTGTTCTCTATCCTGAATATTTTAATAAATCCTTATCCAGGAAGCAAGGTAGGAAAATACCAAGAAATAGAGCTGTAGAAAATTGTACTTTATCTAAAATAGCTTATGCTTGTAAGCATTTAGAACTTGATTACGAAGTTGAGAAAGACAAGAAATATTCAAAAAACTGGTGGAACAGTGAGGGAAGGATCATAGTAAATCCTGAGGGAATTGCAAATAAAACAGATTTAATTCGCAGAATTGCTAATATCTCAAGAAAACTAAAAAAAGTAGAAAAACCTCAAGATCAGAAAAAAACCAAAACTTCTACTAAAACAAAGAAGTAATTATTCTTCTTGAAAATCAAGGAATAGGTAGATGATTTAATGATCCCTTCTCGTATTAAAAAATTAGGCTCAATTATTCATTTCTCTGACATCGGTAATGCTATCATTTACAATCCTGCTAAATTACCTAAAATTGGTTCTAATGTTGTTACTGAAAATATGGAACATATCGGTAATGTTTTTGATATTTTCGGACCAGTAAAGAAACCCTATGTAAGTATTAAACTGAAATCCCAATTTAAAGATAAAATTCCACAAGATACTATGCTTTACATAATTGATAGGAAACCTCAAGATGTAAGGCAAAAGAAAATCGCGAAAGAAAAAAAATCACAACGATCACAAAATAAAAAACAAAATTAAATCTTGTGTAAGAATTTTTGTCGTAAATTTATAACCACTTTTTGAGGTAATTAAACACTATAAAAAAAATACATTTTCTAGACACGTGTTAAGATTTAAATATGTACAAACAGAATGTATCTATTGAAGATAGGATTAACGTTTAGTGTTATCTTTATCTAAGACAATTATCAGATAAAGGTGTAATGAGAATGATACCAATTCAGAGGATTCGAACTGAAAGAAATTATAGTAACGCATTAGGCGATGAAATTATTGAGCTTATTGATCGAACAGAAAATGGACAACTACTTTACAGAGAAGTTTTGGATTTATTAGGTAAGCATGATTCTATCGTTCTCAAAATGAGTGAGCTTCTATATACTAATAATATTCTCAAAATCCCAATTCAAAAGGGGAATGTCAAAGACTATGTCTTAACAATTCCAAAGAAAGAAGAAACTGGATGGATTACAATGATTTGCCCATGTTATCTTTGTGATAGAATTAGTGAATGTGGTATTAACAATCCTGTTAATCCTGTATCTTGCAGATTATTCAATGAATGGCTCATTGAAGAAGATACAACAGATAAAATTCAAGCATTCAAATTTGTTGAATATGAAATATTGGAAGATGATTCAATTAAGATACCCCTCAAATAAATGAATCTATTACAAATGAAGTTGGGGAGGACGGAAATTTTATCAATATAATTATTTTATAGCTGTACAAATAAAAATAGTGAATTTTGTGAGTGATGATTATTACTATCTAAAAGCTAAGCATAAAGGTTATAGATCTAGAGCTTCGTACAAACTTTTAGAAATTGAACAAAAATTCAAAATTTTTCAAAAGAATCAAATAGTATTAGATTTAGGAGCTTCACCAGGAGGATGGTCACAGGTAGCATCTAGTGAAGTGGGCAAAAATGGAAAAGTGTTAGCAATTGATAAAGCTTATATTTCTCCTTTTAAAGAGGAAAATATCGAGATTATCAATAGAGATATTTTTGATGAAGAGTTAAAGAATTTTATAGAAGAAAATTATGGAAAAATAGATCTTCTTCTTTCTGATTGTTCTCCAAATATCTCTGGAGATTACAGCCGAGATCATTTTACACAGATAAATCTAGCAAATAGAGCATTAGATTTATCACAGTTTCTCTTAAAAGAAGGAGGGTGCTTTGTGTGCAAACTTTTTCATGGAAAGGAGTTACAGCATTTTACAAATAAAACTAAAGAGTCTTTTGAAACATTCAAACTTTTCAAACCAAAATCCTCAAGGAAGAAAAGTGCAGAGATTTATATAATTGGTTTTAAGTTGAAAAAACAAAACTGAATGGTAAAAAACGAGTAGGTTCGTATGAGCACTTTCAACAACTCTTGGAAAGAAGTATTGGAAGGAAAAACTAAATTCATGATTTACCAAGATGCTGAAAGAATATATGATGCATCCGTCTTCTATAATCCTAAAATGACGATAAACAGAGATTTTACTTTATTGTTTCTTTCTGCTATAGCAGAGGATTCCAAACATCCTTTAACTATAGTAGATCCATTAGCAGGAACAGGTGTAAGAAGCATTAGGATTTTAGTTGAGTTACCTACTGAAAAAATAGATAAAATAATAATTGGTGACAAAAATCCAAAAGCGGTTGAAATAATACAGAAGAATATTACTGACTTACGTCTAGAAAAAAAATCTGAGACTCAAAAATCAGATGCATATAATATGATTAGTAGTTTGATTGAAAGAAAAGAGAAAATAAATATTATCGATATAGATCCATTTGGCTCTCCAATATCCTTTCTTGAAGTATCAATTAGAGCTTTGAAGAGGTTTGAAGGATATCTTCTAATTACAGCAACAGATCTTCAAGTATTATGTGGTAAACATTCTGATGCTTGTGTGAGAATTTATAATGCTCTTCCAACTAGGCATTTCTTATGCCATGAAGTAGCATTGAGAATCTTGATTTATAATCTTCTCATAAGCGCTGGAAGATTAGGTGCTGCAATTGAACCAATATTCTGTTATCATCATGAACATTTCTTGAGAGTGAAAGTAAAGATTTTGGAAAATAAAGAAAAAGCAAATGAGCAACACAAGAAAATAGGATTTGTGTATTTCTGTACTGAATGTTCGTATTATAAAACTCAGCTAATTGTTGAAAGTAATATCTCATCTAACTGTCCAGTTTGCATGAAAAAACTAGAAAAAGCTGGACCTCTATGGTTAGGTGAATTATATAAAAAGAAAATTGTTCACAAGATGTTTGATGTTTTAGATGATTTAGAATTACCATCAAAAAAACAAGTAATCCAAATTTTGACTCAAGTATCTGAAGAAGAGGATACTCAAACATTCTTCTACTTTATTCCATTCGTTCTAAGACTTCTCCAGAAAGGTGGAGTTTCAATTAAACAAATAATCGAACAACTTACATCCAATAATTTTCTGGCTTCCAGAACAATTTTCGATCCTGAAGGAATAAAAACTAATGCTTCCTATCATGAACTAGTTGAAATAATTAATAAATTCTAATTAAAGGTATGTCAAATGTCTCAAAAGAAACAATATATTATTGGAATTGATGAAGCTGGTCGAGGTCCTGTTATAGGACCAATGGTAATATGTGCATATGCAATAGAGAAAGAAAAGGAACTTGAAATAAAGAAACTAGGTGTTAAAGATTCGAAGTTACTTTCCAAAAGAAGAAGAGAAGAGCTTTATTCTAAATTAATAAAATTAGCTGCAGATACTAAAGTTAAGAAAGTATCTCCCGCTGAAATTGATGAGTTAAGAAAAAGTTACTCACTGAATGTGATAGAACAAAAGATTATGTTAAATCTAGCTAAAAAAATATCTGTAAAACCCATTGAAATATACATAGATGCTGCTGATGTAAAAGAAAAAAGATTCGGTTCCGTTTTTGAAACAGAATTTCCTCAAGCGAAAGTAATATCAAAACACAAAGCAGATGTACTTTTTCCAGTTGTTTCAGCAGCTTCAATAATTGCAAAGGTTCAAAGAGATAAAGAAATCCAAAAGATATCTAAAGTAACAGGTATTGATTTTGGGTCAGGTTATCCTGCAGATCCAAAGACCATCAAATTTCTACGTGATTTATTTAAGAAACAAAACAAGTTTCCACCTTATGTCAGAGAATCTTGGGATACAGCTAAGAAAATAAAAAAAGAGTTTTCTAATTCTAAAAAATTAACTGATTATATTGATTCTTCATGATTCTCTTTAATCTGAGAAGGAGAGCTTTTTTTACGTTTTTTTAATATTAGTAATGGAAGCAATATCCCTGAAACTAATCCAATCGCATGTGCTAAGAAGTTAACATTCAAACCTCCGGATATAACAAGAAAAATAACACCTGCCCCCAAATGGCTCCAAAGAGATTTTCTTTTATTCTCTTCATAAGCAAGAATTAAGTCTGTGCCTAATAAACCGAAAATTCCTCCACTTGCACCTACTGATATAACATTAGGTCCAAATGAGAGAGATAAAAGACCTCCCATTAATCCTGAAACTATAAAAATTAGATAATAGTGCCATGATAGTAAATTTTCTTCAGCTCTTAATCCAAAAATGAAAAGAAATAAGCAGTTGGAGAGAAAATGTAAAATATTACTGTGTACAAAGATTGATGTAAAAAGTTGGTAAATATGCCCACTATATACTTTAGCATTATATTGTCCTATCACTATTAAGATATTTTCTGAAATTGAAAAAAAATCAATAATATCATTTATCTGAACAGTAGCAAGTGTAATGATTGTTATTATTAAGTATACAACAAAAATGATTATGAAAAAATTTCTTGTTGGTAGATTTGTTTTCCAAAAAGATTCAAATGTTGAAGTTTCAGAGTATTCAGTCACAAAAATTTAGAATCCTGTATTGATTATAAAATTGTTGATAAAAAAGAAATGTAAGATCTCTTTATTCTAATCAAAGAGTTAATCAACAACCTTTTATTAATACTATATTGGTCGATTGTGAGAGTAATGGATATCAGTAACACTCCAATAGCCACTGTGAAAAAAAATGGTTCTATTAAAGTGTTGAAAAATATCCATTTTGAATGTAACAAATGTGCTAAATGCTGCAAACTAAATAACATCCCAGCTACTGAAGAAGACATCATTAAGATGGTAGAAAATGGCATAGAAGTTGATCAAGCAGTTGAAGTACTTAGCCCTGTACTAATACCATGTCCAAATATAGAAAATGGAGCAACCAAGGCGTATATTTTAAGAAAAAAACCATTTGTGCATGAATGTGCATTTTTAGATGAGAATAATTTATGTAAGGTTCATGAGTTCAAACCTTTAGCATGCCAATTATATCCTTTCTCTATTAGAAAGTTATCGAAAGGTTACAGAGCTATAATCCATCCAGATTGTGTATGTGAATTTATAAATATGGATGTAACAAAAGAAAAATCCAACACACTTCAAATTGTAGAGGGATTACTTTCCCTTCTTTCATTAGATTAAATTTTCAGAATTGTAAGCTCATATATTTTGTTTTTATATGATTTTAAACAATATATGTACGGTAGTCTGATAAGATGATACAAACAGAAATATTTGGATACTAGTAGGATTCAAAAAGATAAGAAAATTTATCATTCATTAAAAAAGATGTTCGATTATGAGCCTGTTCAAAACCAACTTCATGAAGCTAGTGGAAGCTTATTTACAAGATCAAGGCTTTAATATAGAAATGTGTAATATCTATACAAGAGGAGTAGATTTCTACGAAAGCTACAAGAGAGTAATTATGTGTGCATACAAAGATGATCTTCTCCTTTGCATTAGGGCTAGAAGCGGTACTGCTAGTGATCCTTTTGTTGGTGATGAAGAGCAAATAGAAGTTAAATTGCAAGAACCAGCTTTGAAACTTCTCAGCTGCATTCGTTCATTAAATACAGGAATTGATCCGATTTATTGCGAAAAATTCGAAAAAATGAAAGCAATTCCAGTTATTATCATGGAGAAATCTTCCAGAAGTCATCCTTTATATTATTATTATGACAGCGAAACACGCGAATCAAAGTTATGGTATCTAAAGAAGAATGTTGTATATCTTCCTTGGGAATGGATAAAGGAATTCTGGAATTCTGATTTTGAACATTCACTAATTGATCAAAGTTATGATATCTCTCCTCCACTTGAATATAAAGCACCTCCAGATGTAGTAAAGGCTGTTAGAGAAATTGAGGAAGTTCTAGCAACTAGAAGAATAGGAATATTGAAGTCTGTTTACTTAAACAAACCAACTCTACCACCTTTAGCTTTTACTCTGACACAAACTGACCAAATGCTGATTTTCCTAATAAATGAACCTGATGAAGATATACATCCAAAGTTAATGGATTTTGCTGTATACTTCTTTGGTCCTAAAACTGAACAATTCCCAACAACAGCTCAAGCAATATTCTTCAATATTGATACAACGAAACCAGAAGAAGATTATCTTCAACCTTACATCCCTAAGGATAATGAGTTTGTTGAAAGGCATTTTGAAGATTCTAAAGTAATTAAAACAACTGTAAAAGGATTTAAACACCTTATTGATGTTGCGAATATTGATGAACTACCTGGAATTATTCAGCTAAGTAAAATCCCAAAAATGAATTTAGATGAGCTTGTAAAAGAAACTTCAGGGTATTGGTTCTCGAAAGTATTTCAAGAAGCTAAAAGAAGACTTAGATCATTATTCTCTCCAACTTGTCCTTTCTGCTCTAATGGTAATATTGTACATCAATTACCTAAGAAAGTAAGAGACAAATTAGAAATAAACATTGAATTATCTAAAGAAAATTCCTACATAGCTTTTTGTGATAACAAGAAAAATGGTTGTGGTTGGGGTTTTATAGCAATAAAAGATATGATTTTAGGAGGAATTCATGGATTTTTTGTAGGAAAAGAACAACAATATGTTCATGAGTTAAATGGAGTCAAAACTCAGATTGAACAAATTGGTCTTAAAGATCATTCTTTTCATCATATTAAAACAAAAAATAACTAGTAAGGTACAAATTTGTACCCATATTTGATTAAACCTTCTTCCTTATCAATTGATAAAACTCTAAAGATCATTCTAACTTTCATTCCCTCTTTAACATCATCATAATTATAATCAACTATCTGGCCAGTAACTTTTATTCCGTCATCTAGTTCAATTAATCCAATAATGAAAGGACTGTACATGATAGTTTCTTGTGCTGGTTGTGTAACTTGCGTGAAATGTAATATTTTACCTGTTCTTGCTAGTTTATACTCCTCAATATTCTTGCTACTACATTTCAAACAATAATTAGCTTTTGGAAAGCTTTTTTCTTTACAATCTAAACAGTTGTTACCTATTCCAAGATATCTTTCTCTTCTTTCTCTCCATATTTTAGGTGGTTCCATTATTTTTTCACCTCGTCTTTTCCAAAGATATTAACGTAAGACACTACTCCAGTACCTAGTACATTTTGTGTTAAACCATAGTTGCTCTCTGATACTTGTCTTTTTCCTGTGATTCCTTTCATTTGTTCAATTATCTCAACTATTTGAGCTATACCTGTTGCTCCAAAAGGATCTCCCCTAGATTTTAATCCTCCACTAGGATTAATACTAATTTGAGCATTTAATTCTGTTAGTCCTTCTTGAGTTGCTTTACCACCTTCTCCTTTTGTAAAGAAGCCTAGATCTTCAATTGCTAAAATCTCACCTATTGGATATGAATCATGCACTTCAGCAAAATTGATGTCTTTTGGAGATAATTTTGCTTTACTGAAAGCTTCTTTTGCAGCTTTTACAGATGAAGCAATTGTTGTCAAAGAATCTCGATGATGAAGAGCAACACTATCAGATGCTTGACTTGATCCTAATATCGGAACTTGAGTTAGGATATCAGAATTTTCCTTAACATAATTTGAAGAAGCTAAGATTAATGCTGCTGCACCATCACAATAAGTAGCAGGATCAAATCTTCCAATTGGATCAGCTATTCTTTTAGCTTTTAAGAAATTCTCAAGAGGGATTTCTCTTCTAAATTGAGCTTGAGGATTATGAATTCCATTTTTGTGATTCTTTACAGGAACAGATGAAAGTTGTTCTAATGTTGTACCAAATTCCTTCATATGAGCTTTTGTTAGAATTGCATAAAGACTTGTTAAAGTAGCACCCATTTCAAACTCCCATTGATAATCAATTGTAGAACCTAAAATTCTCTCAATGATCCCACTTTTAACATAATCACTTAATTTCTCAACACCTACAACAGCAGTACAATCATAAACACCACTCAATATACCAAGATAAGATTGATAGAATGCAGCTGCTCCACTAGCATTTCCTGCTTCAATTCTTGTTATGGGGATTTTAAGATTGCAATTTCTTATACAAGCAGTACCAATAGATGGTTGAGAATTAGAGCTCGAAACAAGAGAACCAAAGTACGCAGCTTGAATCTGATTTTTATCTATTTGTGAATTAGCAATTGCTTCAGTCAAAGCTTGAGCAGCTAATGAACTAGGTCCATGATTATACAATTCTCCAAATTTTGTTAGTCCATATCCAATTACATATACTTTATTCATACTCATGGTATCACCTCAAAACTCCTTTGAATCGAGCATAGATTCCATAATCAATTATCTCTTTTCTTTCAACATAATAATCGAGATTGAACTGATATGATTGAACCCTTTCTATTTCATCTGTAACTACAAAGGAAAATGCATCACTTCCTGCTCCACTTCCATAAGATGTCATGAATATCTTGTCTCCTGGTTGAGATTTATTCAGAAGTTGAGATAAACCTAACAAAGAAGATGCAGAGTACGCATTTCCAATATCTCTGCAAACCAAGCTTGGTTCTACTTGTTCCTTAGAAAATCCTAACATTCTTGAAACTCTTAAAGGGAACTTAGTATTTGGTTGGTGGAATGTTGCATATTTGTAATCTGAAGGTTTTGAGTCTATTTCTTCCATCAATCCTTTTGATGCATCAATCGTGTGTTGAAAATAAGCTGGTTCTCCAGTAAATCTTACACCATGAGAAGGGTAAATTGCTCCTTCTCTTCTCCAAAAATCAGGCATATCTGTTGTAACAGAATATGTTCCTTCAAGTTCAGCTACAACATTCTCTGAACCAACGAGAAAAGCTGCACTTCCTGCACCAGCTGTATATTCAAGAGGATCCCTAGGTCTTCCTTGACTGCTATCTGATCCTATTGATAATCCATAAGAAATCATTTTAGATTTAACTAAACCAAAGCACATTTGCATCCCTGCGGTAGCTGCTTTACATGCAAATTCTAAATCAGCAGCTTGAAGTGCTCCCTCAGCATCAATGGCAGCTGCTACTATTGTAGCAGTTGGTTTAACCGCATATGCTCGAGATTCACTACCAACATATAGTGCTCCGATATCCTTAGGATTCCCTTGCCATCTATTCATTGCATTTCTTGCAGCTTCAACAGCCATAGTTGTCACATCTTCATCTGGACCAGGGACTGATTTGCTATTAACCTGTAATTGAGATTTAATCTCATTAGGATCCTCTCCCCATCCCTTTGCTATCTCCTCTACATTAAGCCTATATCGAGGAATGTAAGAACCATAGGATACTATTCCTAACTTACTCATTTCAAAACCTTTGATTAATTAATTCAATACAATTTCTTGCACTAAAACATGTAAAATATACTAATAATTAAAATTTGCTGAATGTTTTTAGAACTTATTCTTCACTCTTTTCTTCTTCAGCTTTTTTTGATATAACAACTTTTGCAGGTCTAATCACAATATTCCCCAGTTTAAATCCTTTAGATACTACTTCCATTATTTGGTTGTCCTTCAACTCTTTTCCTTCAATAAAATGAACTATTTCATGATATTGAGGATTAAATACTTCCTTTTTTGGTTCAATGATCTCGAGTTCCAAGGATTCAAAAGTTGATCTTAAATTATTGAAAATTAATTCTATAGCTTTTTTTAGTTCTACAGTATCTGGATGGTTTTTGAACATCAAATTTGTCCTTTCGATATCATCATATAACGATAAGAATTTTTGTAGTATTTTTTGTTTATTTTGGAAACTATACCATTCTTGATCTTTGTATATCCGCTTCTTATAATTTTCAAACTCAGCTTGAACTAATTGTGCTGTTTCTAGATATTCTTCTTTCAATTTATTAGACTCTTTAAAATCTCTAAACAAAGCAATATATTTCTCAAGAAGCTTATCTGTATTAGCATCTTTTATGAAATTCAGTATTTCTTCTCTCACTTCTTCAAGTTCTTTAGTTTCTGGGTCAACTTCATCTTCTACTTTTTTTGTATCTTTGGATTCTTCTATTGTTTCTACATCTACTTCGATTAATTCTTCTTCATTCTTTTCTTCCATGAGAGTGCCCTTGCCTTAAATAGCGTTTTTCAGAACATTTACTGACATTTAAAATCTTCCATTAAGACACTTTTTAATCAAAACAAATTATAAAAAGAAGTAATCTTTAAATCTTGGTTAAACTAAATGTTTATTTATACTATTTAAAAAAACAGCATAAATATATGGGAGATTTATACGTCTCCGATATGATTTCAAAAAGTGGTTAAGATGCATGAAAAAATTGGTCAGTCATCAGAAGAAAATAAAGAGATTATAAAGGAATTAATAAAAAAATTACATAGGGGAGAAGATCCCGTTAAAGTTAAAGAGGAATTTAAAGGAGTAATTAAGAAACTAACACCACTTCAAATTTCTCAAGCTGAAGAGTTATTAATAAAAGAAGGTATGCCTGCAGAAGAAATCCACCATATGTGTGATGTTCATTTAGCTGTCATGCAGGAATCGTTAAAAGATGATACAGATTTAGCACCTGAAGGACACCCAGTAAATATACTGATGCAAGAACATTCTTTGCTCCTAGAATATGCAAATGAATTGCGTGATTTATACAAACAAATTAATGAAAAAGAAAACCTTGCAGAAATAAAAGAAGAACTGAACAAAATTGCTGGTATAATTAACCATCTGAAAGCTTCAGAAAGCCATTATTTGAGAGAAGAAAATATTCTATTCTCATATCTAGAAAAATATGGTGTTACTCAACCACCAAAAATAATGTGGATGGAACACGATAGAATAAGAGATATTGAAAAGAAATTATATTCCCTGATAGAGAATAAAGATACTTTAGATTACAAAGAATTTGTAAAACAATATCACCTCTATGCACATGGACTAGCAGAGCTATTAGCTGAACATTTTTCTAAGGAAAATCGCGTTCTTTTTCCAACAGCTATGCAACTGTGCAAAGATTCTGAATGGATAGAGATGAGAAATCAATTTGATGAAGTTGGTTATTGCTGTTTCACTCCTGAATTACCAGCTATTACTACTGTTAGTAAAGAAGAAAAAAAGAGAGAAGAAATTGATTCTAGCTTAGTAGATTTTGGTACAGGTGCTTTGTCTTTAGAACAACTTATAATGATGTTTAAAACCTTACCAGTTGATATAACATATGTAAATGAAGAAAATATTGTAAAATTCTACAGTGAAGGTCCAGACCGAATTTTTGTAAGAACTCCAAGTGTTATTGGAAGATCAGTAAAAAATTGTCATCCAGAAAAGAGTGTTGATAAAGTATTAGAAATTATTGAAGGTTTTAAGAATAAAACCTTGGACAAAGCAGAATTTTGGTTAAACCTTGGTGATAAATTAGTTTACATAAGATATTTTCCATTGCGAAATGAGAAAGGAGAATATAAGGGAGTACTTGAAGTTACACAGAATATTGCAGATATAAAGAAACTAGAAGGAGAAAAAAGACTACTCTGATTTTTTTATATTCAAACCAGCGATTTTTTATATTACATGTTATCAATGATAATTGGCCAGAGCTTATCATAGACTTCTCGGAGCAATGTTATGGCTAGCGGTGAAGAGAAAGTGCTCTCTGGCCAAAAATAAAGGTGTACATAGTGAAAATTGTTGTACTTTCCGGTTTACCATTATGCGGTAAAACCACCTATGCAAAGAAGATAGGTCCCGAATATAATATGATCTTATATGAAACAGGGACCGAAGTTTTGGAAGAAGTAACTGGTAGAGGTCTTGATTTTACACCTGAAAACATAAAAAAAGTCACAGATGAATGTAAAAAAATCTCTGACAGTTATTTCACTGAAAGACTTATGAAAAAAGTAGATGCTCTTCCCAATGATATCCCTGGCGTTTTTATATCTGGTATCAGAGCAGTTTCTGAAGTTGAAATCTTAAAGAAACATTATGGTGATGGTAATGTTTTTGTTATTGCGTTTCATACATCTATGAGAACGAGATTTAATAGGTTAAATAATCCGGATCGAATAGAAGATACAAAAGGAGCTAAAGCGGAAGAAGATAAATTACTTCGAAATTTCGATAATTTTCTAGCAAGAAACAAAAAAGAACTTGGTTACGGAGTTGGTGATGTTATGGCATTATCAGATTATATGATGAGTACTGAGAACGAAATTTGGCCATATGTTACTGTTGATAAAAATGCAGAATATTTTGACATTATTATCAAAGAGATTTTAGAAATAAGCTAGAAACTTTTTCAATATTGTTTTATTATAAAAATGACTTTTTGCAAATAAATAACTTTATTTGTTTCTTCTTGAATTAAGATTAGGGATAGATATGGTTCATAATCCGTTTGACACAGAAGATTCATCAGATGATCCTAGAAAAGCAAAATTAAGAGAACAAGCTCAAAGGGAATTTATAGCTCAACTCCAACAAAGAATAGCTAATCAAACTGCAGCAATAGAAGATCTTCAAAAACAGATAGTTGATCTCAATTCTGTTATAGCACAAAAAGATCAAGAATTAACAAATTATTCTAGTAGAGTAGGAGAAGAAAGAATGTTTTTTGAACAAGATAAAAAAGCAAGAAGCGATAGAGAGCATGAATTGCAAAACATGATAAAGGAAAAAGAAAAAGAGATTGAACAACTTAAAAACAGGCAAATACCTCCTGCACCTATTGCTGAAGTTATTGTTGAAAAAAAAGATGATTTAAGTGATCCAACTAATGATTATATATCAAAAATGATGTCGTTCTTCAAACGACCAACAAATGAAATCTTCGTTGAAGCTCTAACAAATTTAATAGAATATTCTGGAGAAGATGGAACTGATGAACAAAGGATTTTAGGAGTTCTTCTTAAGGATGAAATGCCACAAACTGAAGAAATTATCACACAAAAAACGAATTTAAATCCACAAGAAGTGAATAGAGCTTTTTTTAGATTGGTTCAGAAAGAGAACGTGAAAAAAGTTGGAAAAGGATATGTAGTTATCTCCTCTGATTTTGCTGAAATGACAGATGTATCACAAAACTGGGGGGGACTTGCCCCAGAACAAATTTTTGAAAATCTACTATCTGTAGTCTATGTTGGAAGTAATAGAGAAGAACTGGTTGATGCTTTTACAAAAGCAAGAGATGCATTAATGGAGATGGGAGCTTTAACAACTACTAAACGACATGAATTAAGTCAACTTCTTGAGAAAATTAAAAGACATCCAATTGAATCTCAAGAGCTTATTGATGTTATACAACAATGGAAATCGGAAACTACAGAATAATTTTCATTCCAAAAGGTCCTCGAAAAATGAATTTACTATCTTTTTCTTGAATCTCAACCATTAAATCGATTGGGTAACTATCAACTGTTGATTCTTTAGGAACTGAGACTCTTGCATTTCCTTCGAATAACTTGATTTGTCTTCCTGGACTGATATCATATGAGGAAAAAGGAGTCTTTCTAATTAATGCGATTCTAGGAGAAAAATATGGATTTTTTATGAGAATAAATGATGATATTTCACCTTCTCTGATTATAGTTCCACTATGATAGATGTAGAACCAGTCTTTTAGAAACGAAGATAAATCATCTAAAGGAACAAATTCAGTTGTAACTATTCTTTGTAATTCTGTTATATCTGCGAAACTTATGGTTGGTAACTCAAAAACTCCTAGTTCCTTTAAATCTTCAATACCTTGAAAGATTTCTTCAGTGCATTTTTCCTTAATCGAATAGTGCAAAATGACTAGAAGTTCAAGTGTGTCTTTAGCAAGAAGCTGATCTTGAATGTTTACAGCAAGATAATGTGATTGTAAAAGAATAAGTAAAGCATGTTCAAATTGTTCTTTCTGAAGTAATATGTATCCGATTTGTATTAGAAGTGAAATTTCATCTTTTCCGTCTATTACAGCTTTTTTATCAATCAATCCGCTTTCCATGATTGTTGAGGCTAAAATTACTACTCTAGTAAGTCTCAAAAGATCTATCCTTTCTTGTCTTTCACATAAGAAAAGGAATTTCTCTGAATAATATCCCTTTAAACGTTCATGATTATTTGTGACAAGAAAATAAACCATTCGAAGGAAATGCAAGTCCATGAAAAAATCTGATACTAGCTTAGGATATACAAGCGAAATCTCTATTAAGATATTAAGGTGTCCATCCATTTTTTCCAACTCTAAAAGAGTAAACTCTGCTATACTTAGTAAGAATAAAATTCGTGCCTTTAATCTAATAGCTAGCTCTTCAGTATAACTTTCTTTGTCCATTAATGCAACTCGAAGTTCTAAAGATAAATCTGATAGTACAGTATAAGCTTCTACTAATTCAAAACGAAGAACTTCTAAGTTTCCTTTTTCTAATTGATCAAGAAAAATTGGAAATTCGAATTCTATTTCATTCATGATTTTGATTAGATTATTCTCTTCAGGAAGAAGATAATGTTGTTCTTGATCAACTTCTTGTTTTACTTGGTTAACTTTGGAGATATTCTGAAGAACTGATAGCGCATGCTCTTGGATTTTCTTTATTCGAGTAACAGGATCATATGTCTGCCTTTTTTCCACAGAATGCCTTATCTCATCTGATAGAATAGTATCATAAATTTTTTCCAGTATTGCTTTTTGTTCATTTTTTGTGCTAACATTATTCAATAGGAATATGAATGATGAACTTATGAGAACAGGTACTTCTAGAGCTTCACATGTTCTTACTAGCTTCAGGTCACTAGAAATAACAATACCTCCAATTTTCTTAGCTACAACTATGTTGGATAAGTCATTTAGACTTGGTGTGGAGCTTTGATTTTTCTCAATTTCCTCTTTATAATCCCGTATTTCTTTTATTGGGATTCTTACTACTTGAACAGGATCTTTGACTCTTCTTCTTAAATACCATCTAATTTCTTGCATGATGTGATTAGATACGTAAAGTTCAATTTCTATATCTTGAGCAATTTCCAAGAAAATATTGAAATCAGAAGGATTCTTTTCAAAACCACTAATAAAGAAATTAGTATCTAGAACATATTTCTTAGATTGAAGTTGCTCATTTTTCATAGTTTATCCTTCTTCTTTCCTCTTGCCCTATAGATAGGAATCACGATTATTGAATAAAAAACTATCTGCAACAGATTGGATGTGAATGAGGTTTTTTCTACTTCACTAAATTCTGGTTTGGTAATGTTTTCTGGTATTGATTCTATGTAAAATTCGTATTGATAATTGTTGCCTGAATCAGGCTCTTCTGGATCGTAATATGCATGAAAATGTTCTTGGAAGAAACTTGAGAAACCTACCAAATCCCCTTCGTTTGAATAGGCAATCCATCCTGTCATATTTGTTCTAATTTCCTTGATAAAATCTTTAACCTCAACAGTTAGAGTGTTTATTTCCTGAAAATCATATGAAACATCCCAAATCAAATGATGAGTGTTTTCTATAAAGAAATACTCCATACGAAGACTAGCATCTCTAAGAGTAAAAAGTGATTGAGTTACGCCTGATACTATAAACTGAAAACCTACAAGAGTTTCTTGTAGCTGATTCCAAATATTGTCGATTAAGTAAATTATTCCAGAATATCTTTCCCAAACAGGAATCAAAGCTGGAGGTATTATTGTAATTATTGAGTTGCTTAAAGGAGATGATCGCGTGTATAACGCATTTTCTTTATCAAAAATATAGAGATCCCAATCAAATTCTAAACCGCTTCTAGCAAAACCATATCTCATACCATAAGTTTGATTTAACAAATCAATGAAGTTCTTCCAGTCCTCTAATCTCACTTCTGTTGAATTTTTCTGCTGATATAGTGTGTAATTAGCATGGCTATTTGTTATATACATCATTTTTACTGGAATAATTGCAGGAGAAATTATTTCCTTATAATCAATTAAAGATAATACAAAATTGCTTTTCTTGTTTCCATAAATAATATGGAAAGAAAATGATGTCAGTAATCCATTGGATTTATCCCAAGAAGCTTTCAAAGAAATAGCAGGTTCAATATCTAAATCAAGTGAGACTGTAAACTCATCATAACCTTGATTATAAATTTTAACGGAAAAAGATTGTTCTAGAACTAAAGAAGCAAACTCAGATTCGAATCTTTCATAATTATCATTCAATATAATTGGTAGAAAATCAAAATAATCTATTTCTTCAACAATGGAAGCAAAATTAGGTCTTGTTATATTTGTGAAAATTTGAGGAATGTAAAATGAAGATGTTTCAGGTATTTCTGCTTGAATAATCTCTGATTCTATTGGTCTGTAATTGTACCCAATGAAACTAGTTAAAAATTCACTAGATGTATTTAGTTCTACTTTAACTGGATTTGAGACAATCAAATAACACTCTGATGTGTAAACCGATTCATAAGTTGGAATATATTTTCCAGATTCAATCATGTAAATATCCCGAATTTCTGATTTTCTATTTTTTAACAAAACATGAAATTCTCCTCCAGATAAAGAATCTAGTACATCAAATCCTAAATCTACAAACATATTTTCTATGTTTTCCCCCTGAACTATTTTATATGTGATATCATAACCTCTATTATCAAAACTAGCACTTCTAAAATCAATATTTGGATCATCGGATTTTGTATACTTAACTGGTGATAACAAGATAACAATAAGTAATAAACTAGTATACAAATATCTATTCTTCATTTGATTCACCTTCTGATACAATTTTTGAATTTTTCTTCCTTTTGTTCTCTCTAAATGTAATAATGACAGCTGGAGGAACAATAAATATTCTTGAAATAAAGACATCAATTAGTATACCAATTCCAAGACCCAAACCCAATTGCTGCATTTGGACTGAAGTGGTAAATAGTAAACTTAGGTAGGTAGCTGCCATAATTAAACCTGCTATTGATATATTTTTCATTGTTTGTTCTACTGAATCAACTATTGATGATTTAGGATCTTTTTTTTCTTTATTTATATGGATGAATATACCCAAGAATAAAACATCAAAATCTAGCCCTAGTGCAGTAAGAACGCCGAATAACATCAAAGGAACAATCCAGTATATAAAACCACCAAAGAAGATTAGACTGAATATTGCAAATAATCCCAAGCTCAATCCTAAAGAAATGAGTATAGTAACAAGCACTCGAATTGACATGAAGAATTTTCTGAGAAAAATAAAAAGTAATACAACAATAGCTAAAGAAGTAAGTGCAAATATTAAATTGAAAATATTTACGATTTCAATTTTCGTATCATAAAGTCTTGGAGCAAAACCTGTTACATATATGTTCCACTGATTAAGATTCTTTATTTCTTTTTGTTCTTCAATACTCTTTCTGATAGTAACAATCTGCTCATCAAGTAATTCGTCTCCTTCTTTGAATTGAGATCCAAGAACTACAATTGCTACAGTCTCTTCAGCCATTACAAAATTCTTCATTAGAATATAGATTTCTTCTTTTAAGAATAAAGATGTATTTTGTAAACTTTCAGTATAAGGTTGCCCTAACGGGTGACTTAATCCAATAATCCGTGTCACATTTGCCTGAATCGTTGCATTTTCTACAATATCCACAATATGATTTACATATTCAAAATTGAGACTGTTATTTTCCAAAAGAAAAGGATTTGTTTCAGGAGTTTGAAAAACGATCATAATTTGACTAATATATTCTGTTCCCATATGTTGGTTGATTGCATCAACACCTTGTCGTGATTGATAAAATGATGGTGCAGTTGTAATCTGAGCATAATCCAAAGGAACTATAAAGAAAATTCCTGTTCCTACTCCTGCTAAGATAATGGCTACTGCAAGAACTTTTTTTGGATTGTTTACTGCTTTTCTTAGTGCTTTATTTATTGATAATTTCGGAGTTTTTAACTTCTTTAAATCCAATTTCCACTTTGTAAGAATTTCAGCATTGATCAAAACTAAAATTGAGGGGATAAGAGTTAAGGAAACAATCATCCCGGTAAGAAAACCGATAGCACCACCAATTCCCAATCCAGTTGCGGTAGGAAAGCCACTGAAAATCAATGCACCAAAGCCTACAGCTAAGGATATTGATGAAATCAAGATACTTCTTGCTGTCCTATTCAATGTTTCTTTTAATGCTGGTATTTTTTGTTTATGCTTTTTCAAATTTAATAAATAATCACCCATCAAGAAAACACAATAATCAGTGGTTGCACCTAATAAGCTCACACTTAAAATAATTAAGCTAGTGCTTGCTAAACCACCAACAAGATTACCAACTCCAATATAAAATATTCTTGAAACGCAAAAAGCTATAGCTAAAACAAAAATCTGGATAAGCGGAAGTATAGGGGATCTATATACAAGAAGAAGAATTACTACTATTGTAATAATAACAATTAAATCAGTTCTATGAAGCTGATTTTCATAATCAAGAGATATTTCGATAACATAATAATCTATTCCTGTAACATGGATTTCCATAGGAGAAAAAGTCTCTTGGAAAATAGGTAAAATTCTTATTAACTCTAAATATGCCCCCTTACCACTCTCAGTTATGTGATCCAGAGCTAAATTAAATATAATAATTGTCGTATCAGTACTCTCGAGATCTTCTTGATAATTTGTGTATTGCATCAAGAATGCATCTATTATTTCTTCAGATAACGAAGGAACAAAAACTTCCTTTCTTAATATGGGGACGAGATAATTGTTTTTTGCTCTTACAAAACCTTCAATATCACCATTTGCAAAAACTTCTTTTACAAAGTCAATGCTTGAAGTATCATTTACATTAAACAGAAATTTGGTTATTCTTTCAAAAGAGTAATCTTGATTATTCCATTCGCTATCATTGAAATCACTTGATATAGCAATTAATAATTCATATTGCCTGTTATCTGTTGAAAAAGAGTCAAATAATGTCTCATTTGAAGTGATAATGGTTTTTGATATATTAAGAGCTTCAGAAGTAGTATTCGGGAGATTTATGTTAGCATGATATGTAAAACTTCTAGTAAAAGAATTGATGAAGGTTTCTGCATTCGTTGAATATCTTGATTCGTTATTATCTTGAAGAAGCTGTAACACATAATTTGTTGTAAGCTGTTCTGTAAATGTGGAAGCTTGTTGAATATCTCCTGTTATATTATATGCATCAATCCACTCAGCATTAAAAAAATCAATTCCACCCCAGATATAATGAATAGAAGCAAAAGCCATTTGTGTTGCATACCATTGAAGAGAAAAAATTGTTCTTAAAATATCATCAGCATCATCAAATAATGAAGAATATGGAGAATTAGGTGAAAGGTATGGACCGATTCTTTGATTATACGTAATGTTGTTTATTATTTGAGTGATTGTTTGTTTGGATTCCTCTGTAATAATAGAACCATTAGGATTATGAATAATCATCTGAAATGTGCTATTAACATCACTAAAACTGCCTAAAATATCTAATCCTGTTTTTGATTCAGTAGTTGAGCCAGTAGAAACATTTGTACCTTCTTCACTAACGAAATCAAAAACATTAAGGACTTTGTTAAAATTAATGGAGACAAATAGTAACCAAAATAGGATTATACCAATTGCTATGTATTTTGGTTTTTTCCAAATTGTCTCCCATAATTTCACATTAATCAATAGTCTATGTATTTTTATTACTTATATGTGTATTTCTAGTCAAATAGCACGAATATAAAAGAAATCTACACATTGTTTTTTTGTTTCAATAGGTTATCAACAAAACATATTAATTGTACTAGTTAGATTGATAAATAACCTAATAAAAAATCCAATTACAGCATAAGTTGAAATCTTAGTGCTTTCCTAAAATTTGCATCCCTATACGTGGTTTAGATGGGTAAGAAAGAAGAAAAACCTGAAATCGAAAAAAAAAGTTCTCTACCCGAGGATGAGAGAATAAAATTTCTAGCTAGTTATACTGAAAAACCTGTTATTTTCAGAGCAATGGAGTTAATGGTAGAGAATTTACATGAGAATATCCAGCATATGACTGAACATTATGAATATGTTCAACAGGTAAGAGACAGATTAATGGATGATATCTTAAAAGAGAAAAGGATTTACATTCTTGCTAGCGGTCGAAGTGCAATGGTGGGACAGATGTTTCAAACTAGATTAGAACATTTCGGTGTAGAAAGTAGGTTTATTACAAATACTCGTTCAGTTCCCAAATTGAAAGAGGGGGATACAATTATTGTGATTAGTGGTTCAGGAACAACTCCAATTGTAAAAGCAATGGTTGAAACTTATTTGATTTACAATCCTTTTGTCATTGTACTTACAAGTTATCCAAATAGTGTCATTGGGAGATTAGGAGATGTAACGGTAAAATTGAAAGGAAGAACAAAATCCGACATTCAGAGAAGAAATAAAGGATTAGATAGTACTCTCTCACCTGAAGGAACTGCTTTTGAACACGCAACATTAGCATTTCTAGATGGAGTCGTTGCAGAACTTGCTGTTTCTCTACACAGAGACGAAGAAAGTCTTCTAGATGAACATAATCAAGGACTTTAAGAAATAAACAACGATAATATCCCCTTTTCCATGTATATTTTTCAGAATTCATGAATGAAACCATAGTAAAGTTTAATAGATTTTCTTCTTATAGAAAAATATACCTTAAACGGAAAAGATTTAATAAAATTTCAAATCTTTAACACCAGAGTAATTGGCGGAAAGGACTCTATGTCAAGCAAACTTACTATCACAGACATTTTCAAAATCGATGGCAGTGGTATTCCTTATCTTAAGATCGTCATTTATGGACCATCTTTAGGTGGAAAAACCAGTATGATAACAGTATACAACGTTTTAAGAAAAGTAGAAGATCCAGAAACAATCTATTCCTCTTTGAAGAAGATAGATGATCCAAGTGGAAGAACAATCTTCTATGACCAGAGTACATTTGAACTACCAAAAGGGCAAGGAGTTAGTGTTCCAAAATTAAGATATCAGGTCTGGACTGTAGCAGGGCAAAAAAGGCATTATATACAAAGAAAAGTTGTTCTTGAAGGTGCTGATGGACTTATTTTTCTCTTTGATCCCACTAAAAACATGTGGGAAGATAATGTAGAAAGTCTAACAGAATTGATTTCTTTAAAAGGAGAGACATTAGGAAAAAGCTTACCATATCTTATTGTTTTAAACAAAATGGATCTCCCTCCTGAAGAAAGGACTCCAACTGATAAATTCTTAGATCTCTTAATAGAAAAAGGTCTATCCAATAATAAAGGAGACGCATATATGAGAGTTATAGAAACATCTTGCCTGCAAGCAAGAAACGAATTAATGACTCTCCTTAGAAGTCCTGATATTAAAACCAAGCTTGATGAATATGGGAGATTAAAGAAGGGAGCAAGACCTCTTAGTGTTCAAAAAGTAGCACAACCAATTGAACAGATAACAAGAGAAATTGTAATTCATATAGTTAAATCAGCAAAAGGAAGCTAAAATCCTTTTGAAGTTGAGTGAGACTTTTGCAGATAAATAGTTCAATAAGAATTATCTTGTTTCATGTTTTCAAAAAAGAAAAAATAGTTCTTTCAAAATTATCTTCAATTGAAAAAGATAAAATTCTTGAAATAATTAAACCATTAAATTTTACTATGGATAGCTTCTTTTTTCGTATAGAATTTTCAGAAAGGGAAGAAAGAGAAATTATTTCTGCTATAATCAAATCAGGTGTAGATGCATTATCAATAAGTAGAATATTAGATTGGAAGCAATTTGAAAATATAATTGCAACAATCTTTGATCAGATGGGTTTTACAGTAATCACAAATTTTAGGTTTAAAGATGAGTTTGCAAGATATGAGATTGATGTTCTTGCTTTTAAGTATCCGTATCTCTTTATTATTGACTGTAAATATCACCAAAAAGCCTCTTCTGCAATGCTGAAAGATGCTGCTGATAAACAGAAAGAAAGAGCTGAAATTCTAGTAGAGATGTTTCCGATTTTATCTGATGAGCTAATCAGAAAATTATCTCTTCCCTTAAAAAGAAAACTCCTTATTCTTCCACTAGTTATTTCGTGGAGAGATCACTCTATTCAATTTCAACAAGATATTGCAATTCTCCCTTATCAGCAAATACCAGGATTTTTGCAAGAAATAGATGAATACAGGGATAATTTGTATCAATTGAATATCTATCTTGAGTAATTAAATAAAAAAATTCTCGATTTACTCAATTTTTTAGCTATCAGTTACGAAATTAATTTATACCTTAAATACTTATTATCATCAATAATATAAAGGATAGAGCTGAAATTATATGGCAGTTGAATCAGAAAGTCCTTTTAGTATAGTACGTTCACTTGTAAAGAAATTTCTAGCTGATATGAGAGTAATCAGAACTAATTCTGAGGAACAAGCTAAAGCTAGAGCTGAAGAAATAAAAAGCAATTCTTTAGCCCCTGGTAAGGCACAATATTCAGTTTCAGAAGTTGATGGAATTATACGAAACTTCAAGGAAAGCTATGTTGATCTCTTTAGAGATATTC
>JAEOTG010000371.1 GCA_016839985.1 Candidatus Heimdallarchaeota archaeon
AATTCTATGTATGGTAGTCATAATTACGTAGGGAGTCGGTTCTATAATACTGAGATATCTAATTCAATCACAAGTATATCAAAGGATCATATTAAGAAAGTAGACCAATGGACTCAGGAATTTTCTGAGAATAAGTGCCAAGTCATCTATGGAGATACAGATTCAGTATTCATCAAACTCTCAGACAAAGATAAAGTGTTTCAGATTCTTGAAAAAACAAAACAAGGAAAAATTGTAACGCTTAAAGATATACCAGAAGCTGAAAATCTTCTTAATTATTTTGAGTCTAAACTTCCCAAAGAGATGTCTTTAGATTTTGTTGATTTAGCATTACGTATAGTTTTTGCTCCTGAAACTAAAAAGCGTTACAGCTACATTAGTGCAATGACAGGTGAATTAACTATAGTTGGTTTTGAGGCTATAAGAAGAGATACTTCACCTCTTGCGAAAGAAGTTCAGATTGCAGCATTGCAAACTGTATTAGAAGAAGGAGATTTAAATAAAGCTCGAAAACAAGTTATTGAAATGTGTCTGAATTTCAAGAATCTAGATACAGATAAAATTCTTGAGAAAACAACAATACTTGGACCTATCCGTAGAAATCCAAAAGAGTACAAAAGTAAAACTCCAGCAATAGGAGCGATTGAGGATTTCGCTAGAATCAATGATCTCAACCTTAATGAAATTTGGAAAGAATATGAAAGGTTTCCTTATGTAATTCACAAAGGAAATGATCCTCTGTATAAAAGAGCAAAACACCCTTCTGTAGCTGATCCTGACAGAATTGATCGAGAACATTATATTCTTGAAGCTTTAAGAGATGTTCAAAGAATAGGAGTAAAAGTTGAATTAAAAGACATAACACCTTCTAGTCAAAAAACTCTTGATTTCTCAAATAACTTCAAAGCAGAAAAATAACCTGTCTTGCAGAAAATAGTTTTTTTATTATATTTTATTCAAACTTGAAATTTCTTCGAAAATTAATGTTAAAAGATCGTTTATTTCCTTCTTGTAATCTTCTTTTTCCACTAATTGCTTAATTGCATTTATTACTGATAGATTAGTGAATAACAGAATCAAGTTCCACAATTTTTCATCTAGCTCTAATTTATAATCTTCATATAGAGAATCCATAGTTTCATGTGTTAAATCAACTAAATGTTTAACAATAGATGTTAAAATCTCAATTTTTGGTTCTGTAACATCTTTGAAGAAGTTTTTAACAATTTTTCTTACTATTCTTTCAACAGGTTTTTCTTGAATTGGTATTTTAGTTTTTAAATCAGCTGCTGCTATGTCATTAAATGGATCCCAAGAGATAAGATTAATACCATCAGGATTATAATTTGCTTTGTAATATTTGATTGTTTTTTTCATGTTCTTAATAGTCTCTTCTCTTACTACGTGAACAAGCTGAGATTCTGCTAAAATTCTAAGATGGTGGTGAACTGCTTGAGGTGTGCTTTGAATTTTTTCAGCTATTTGAGAAAGATTTAGTTCTTCCCTAATTAAATGTCTTAAAATTTCTAGCCTTTTACTTGATCCCAAGGCTTTACTCATTTCAACTGTTTCTCCCTTCTTCAAGCGTATGATATTCAAATCCTTGACTTCTGTATCATCTGGATTTGTTTGAGTATTCATTTTGATATATACCTAGTGATAGTACATCCCATAATTTTTGTAGTTTTTGGTTGTTTTCTGTTTATTATAGAGAATTTGGAGATTTTACATCAAATCAAAATCGTTTTTGTTTTTCATCGACACCTTTATAGAAGAATAAAATAAGAGATAATCGTTTATAGCTGATAATAATCAGTGATTCATTTGAAGTTGTTTGAAGCAGATTTCTATGAAAAACAGGAGGGGGGGAAAGTTCACTGTTTGTTATGCCCTAGAAATTGTATAATACAACCTGGAAAACTAGGGAATTGTAATGCTCGAAAAAATAATGATGGGGTATTGTATGCTCTTGGTTATAATAGATTTACATCAGTTCATGATGATCCAATTGAAAAGAAACCAATTTATCATTACAAACCTGGAACACATACGATGAGCTTTGGTTCTGCTGGATGTAACCTTTTTTGCGATTTTTGTCAGAACTGGAATATCAGTCAAATTTCAGCTGAAAATAATAACCTCATTGAAGTCACTTCTCTGCATGCTATTGACCTAACTCGCAAATATAATTGTGAGACTATTGCTTATACCTATAATGAACCATTAATCAATTTTGAGTGGGTTAGAGATACAGGTAAATTAGCTCATGATAATGGAATTGGTAACATTCTTGTTTCTAATGGTTTAATTAATGAAGAACCTTTAGAAGAGCTTCTTGATATTATTGATGCAGCTAATATTGATATCAAAGCCTTTACACAAGATTTTTACAAAAATGTTACATCATTTCCTGGATTTGAACAAATAAAAAAGAATGCTCATAAAATGTGGGAAAGCGGAGTCCACGTTGAATTAACTATGCTTTTAATTCCTGAACACAATGATAATCCTTCAGAAATCAAACAATTTGCTGAATGGGTCAAAGATTCTATGAGTGATAGAGTCCCTGTACATTTTAGCAGATTTTATCCTCATTACAAAATGCAACACGTTCC
>JAEOTG010000372.1 GCA_016839985.1 Candidatus Heimdallarchaeota archaeon
ACTCAAAAGAACAAATAAAACTCTACAATGAAAATCTAATCAAAACTAATTTTGAACACATTGAAATCGAACAAATTGGAGTATTCCAGAAATGGTGGTCTCTGTTACAGAGATTTCTTTGGCCAATAGTACTTATGTTATTATTAGTTCTTTTTGCCATTCTCTATTCTCTTCTAATATATTTTGTAATACCTGATGATGCAATTGCAGAATTTGTTATACGTCCTTCGATGATTATTGTTGCTATTCTTTATACAATACTGTTAATTAGAACAAACGCAATACTTCCAAAAATCCATAAGGCAGAAAAATCCGAAACTGGGTACGAAATAGAAACTATAGAAGATGATGAGGATAGAATTGAAACCTCTTCCTAAGAAATTAACCATTATTCTTTAATTCTTCAATTGTTTTAGATTTTCCACAAGATTTATCGTTTTCTGGACAATAGCCGTAAAAATCACAATAAGATCCAAGATCTTTGAAGATTATTGGTGCTACCTTCTTTACTTCATCTAACATCATTTCGGCTAGTTTACGAATCTCCCACTGACTCCTAGTACATATTCTTCTGATAAAGAAGTCTACTAGACCATGGGCATTCATAGAAACTATCAATTGAGTGGAAGTTGAATTTGGTAAAACATATCTAGCATCTTCTTTTGAGATTCCATTCTCTACCATTTTTTGATATAAAGAGAGATTTTGTTTAATAGCTTCTTTGTACTCAGTTGCATATTCAGACTTCTCAATTGAACTAGGAACAACATAGTCGAAATTTTCTGCATTAACATAGCGTTGAGATTGTTGAGAAAAACTAGCTATTCTTTTCCTGACTAGTTGGTGCGAACACGCTCTACTTATTCCAGAAATATAAAACACAAAAACATTATGCTCAATTATGGACATGTGTCCATTCTTAACTATCTTTCTAAGATATTTTTCAGGTTTCATTTCAGCACTGCTTTTAATACCTTCAAAAGTGCTCTCCCCTGAATAACAGATGACTCCAGCCATTTTAGCTATTAATTCGGATTCATTGGGATAAGATATTAATTTTACCTGAATATAATCACTTCCTCTGATTTTTTGTGCTATTATATTATATATTAAGTTTGAACGAACTTGATAGTTTTTTAATGAATGTATGACATTACTTTGTTAATATAATGATAGGTTATGTGTGTGTCTAGATGAACATAATTTTTTTTCAAGTATATATTATTCAGAAACATAACCAAACCAAACTATATTAACACAAATTTTTCTTTCAAGAAACTGGCTTTCCTTTTTGCAAGTGTTTAAATCAAAAAAAGTTTTTGAATAAAGTAGGACTATTGAATCAATAAGGGTAACCATCTGGAGCTCAGGGCATTTTAGAAATGAGGAAATACCATGTCTGAAGAACAGAAGAAGGTCAAAAAAATAAAAGCTGGAGCGAAAGTAAAAACTAAACCAGCTGTTGTTCCAAAGTATAGGAAACTCAAAAAGAGTGGAGATCAGTTACCCATTGAGTTGATGCCAAAAAAACTTACTAAATGGAACTTTCTTTTTACAGCTATTTTCATAGCTTTATTAGTACTTTCAGTAATCAATTTTTATTTTTATGAATATGTTATAATTCCTCTCCCAGATCTTATTCTTAACATCCTTGTTCCTGTTATTCTTATTATTGAAGTTTTTCTAGTTTTATTAGCTTTCGAGACATACAAAGTTAAATTCGCTCCAAAGCTTCTAAGAATTATACTAACAGTTGCAACTTTCATTATCTTCTTCCCATTTACACTTTTCAAGTATTATACCAGACACAGTGTCAAAAGAATAGTCTTTACAGGATTATTACTTTGGTCTCTCATCTTCTCATTCTTCTCACCTTACTTTGGCTTGATAAATAAGTTCAGAGATTTACCTCCAGGGCAATTAGAGGAACAATTAGTTGATCCAGATTGGTTTACATCTTTATTCCAAGGATCAGCTCCATTCTATATTGATGGATTACTAGATTTATTAGATGCTCTTGATTTAAATGATACATTAGGAGATCAAGAGATGGCGCGAGTTCAAGCAGAC
>JAEOTG010000373.1 GCA_016839985.1 Candidatus Heimdallarchaeota archaeon
ATTACCAACTCTTGCAACTTGGAGATTTGTAGCATTAATTTCCCCAGTATATATAATATTACAATTAACATTAATCAGTGGAGTATCAATGTTAGAAAAGAGAGCAGACAAGAAGTGGGGAGGACAAAAGGATTATGAAGAATACAAAAAGAACACTCCAGCATTGATTCCAAAATTAAGATTTAAAAGGAACTAAAATTCTTTAGTTCTATGAATTGGAAGTATTGGAAAAAAATTGCCTTAAGATTTGTCATTCTAAATATCATCCTTTGGGGATTAATTGGTGTTTCAATTACTCTCTTATTCAACGGTCCTGATAAATATGCATATACTGATACTGATTGGATAGATCTCTCTTTTAAACCAAGCTATAATGAAAGTCGATGGAACATATTACTAGATGGTCATTCTCATACTTTATACTCTGATGGTCATCTTACACCTCGACAAAACATCTTATGGCATATTTCTCTTGGATTCAATGCTATGGTTTTAACCGATCATAATACATTTGATGGGATAAATGAAATCAGACAAATAGCTAGAGAAGAGTATAATGATACAATCAAAGTATTAGTTGGAGTTGAATGGACAACGGATCGATGTCATCTTAATCTAATCCTACCTCCAGATTCAACAGAAGAAGAATGGGAAACAGTTCTTACATCACAAAGCTCTACTTATACACCTTCTGATGCAGAAATACAAAATATTATCTCTTTAACACATTCAATAAATGGACTTGTAGTAGTAAATCATTACCCTTGGTCTCAAAGTTTTTGTGACAACCAACCTACCAGACAACAATTTTATGATTGGGGAGTAGATTATATAGAAGTTATAAATGAGAATGAGTTTGATAATGAATCATATTATTTCTGTTTGGATAACAATCTAGGAATTATAGCAGGATCTGATATGCATCATGCTGAACCAGTATATGCATGGACAACTCTGAACGTTTCAGAATTTTCAGAACAAGCGATATATGATGAACTAAAAGCGAAAAGAACAGATTTTATTTTTACTGGCATAGCATCACCTTATGATGTAGATCACAAAATAAATCCAGCATATATTGCAGGTTTTCCACTTATCAAGTTTGGTGAAATGTTTAAACAAATGTATTCAAGTGAAGTATATGGAATTCAACTTACACTATTTTTTGTTTATGTCTATGGAGCTTTTATTGTAGTAGAAGTGTTAAAGCTCTTCGTTCCAAAAATTAGAGAGAAAATAAAAGAAAGAAAGAAGGTTGAGTGAAAAATCCATAAGACTCTTTAGTTTTTAGATATGGGTGCTTGTTCTTTAGAATAAATAAGTGTTATAAGTGCTTATTACATTTTTTATGACGTTGATGA
The DNA here is from genome assembly GCA_016839985.1 of Candidatus Heimdallarchaeota archaeon. Taxonomy (GTDB): domain Archaea; phylum Asgardarchaeota; class Heimdallarchaeia; order Heimdallarchaeales; family Heimdallarchaeaceae; genus UBA460. The sequence continues at coordinate 1,362 of JAEOTG010000373.1, forward strand.
GTAATGAAAAAGAAAATCAAGATTTATATTTCTATCATGATCTTTTGTTCATTTTGTGCTAATTCGTTCTTAGTAAGAGGAATAGAAGTTACTTATTCTTTCACAGAAATTGGTTCAATAGCATCAAATAGTAATGTTATTAGTGTGGAGTGTTATGAAAATGAGTTAGCATTTCTCGCTGCAGATAATAACCGTTTAGCAGTTCATAATATAACAAATCCTTCAAATTGCACTGAATTAGATTATTTTCCCCTTTCTTATGTTCATGATATTGCATTGGATCTTGAACGAGAGTTAGTTTATATAACTGCATCAACTGGTGTGAATATATTTAATTACAGTAATCCAAACCAACTAGAATTTATTTCAAGTTATCTTAATTATACACATTCAACATTCATTCAATTAGAAGGAGATTTATTGTATGTAAGTGCGGAAGATTATGGTCTTCAAATTGTGAATGTTACTGATCCATATGAACCTATAATGGTAGGTAAGTGGGAAGATAGTATTGGTCATGTTGGTCCAACTTATATTTTAGATAATTATGCTTTTGTTGGTCTAAGAGTACCAAATGTTGGTGCACATCCAACTGCAATTGGTCTAAAAGTGTTAGATATTAGTGATCCCACAAACATTACATATATTAGTACTGTTGATACAGGTGAGGGATACAACGGTGGTTCTCCTAAAGCTCATATTAATAATTTAGCTTATTTTACAGACCATGATAATGGATTAAAGATATTAAACTTTACAGATCCTTATGATGTAACAGTTTTAGGAAATTATAATGATGGAGGATCGATTAACGATTTAAAAATTATCAATTCAGATATTACCTTTCTGGCGGATGATGGTGAAGGTCTTCAAATTGTAAATTGTGCTAATCCTGAAAATCCTTTTCTTGTGAGTTCTTATCAGCATCAATGGAGAACCATAAAGGTTGAAGTTCAAGAGGAGAGAGTCTATCTAGCAACTCTTGGTGGAGGAGTACGAATCTTAAGTGCAGAAACAAAAACTAGAAAGACTGAGGTTAATCCTTTCTTTATTGTAAGTGGTTTAACAATAGCAAGCATTCTACTACTAGTTAAAAGAAAGAAAAAATAAGTTATATAACACTCAATTATTAGTAGCAATTACTGCGATATAAAACTCTAGAAAAATATAATTAGTCTTGTTTCTAAATGAATACAATGAAGAAAAGCAAAATAATATTATTTCTTATTATTTTTACTGGAATTACAACAGGGTGCATATTTGCGGGATTTTCTATCTTTTATTCACTAGCTGAAACACCAGTATTTTCTTTACCAGTTCACAACTTAGAAGATGTAACAGGAGTTCAAGTATTTCATGATAATAGATCTACTCAATTGCATGTAGGGTTCGATTTTGAATTAGAAATAGATACAGAGATTTTTGCTCCAATTTCTGGTAAAATAACTGAAATTAAGAAATTCCGAATGTCAAATGGTTATTGGATTATCGATGTAAATATTAGGATTAATGCTAAGTGGACTATGTTTATTGCTTTTGAACCTTGGACAACTGAAGAATCTATCATTGATGATCAAATGCTTTCGATTTCAGTAAAAACTGGAGATCAAGTAACTGTTAACCAATCTCTTGGTATACTTACTCCAGTTCTTAGTTCAGAATTTCCCCATATTCACTGGACTATAACAAATCACACCTTATGGGGAGACAAGGAACATGTATCACCTTATGACTATCTTAATGAACAGGCAAAAGTTTTACTATGGGAGTTATGTTTAAGTTTTGGAAAATTCCCAGAAGATCCTATCAGCTAAAATATTTCAGATTGAAAATATTAGAATCTACTGATAACTTCATCAGCTCTTTGTAGAAGTTTATCAAGCTTCTCTCTATTTTCTTTATCTTCTGCTTCAGTAGTTTTTCTTCCAAACCAATTGCTTAGAATCCCTACTAATTTTTCTTCTAATTCATCAATTATGACATCTTTGATACTATCCATTAGACATCCACCTTAAATCTTGTATTTTCTAAGAAGAAATCTCTTTTATTCTAATGTAATTCCCCCCTACTATGCGTGTTATATGCCTCAATGAAATTTTTTTGTTAGTATCCAAACCTTGAGAAAAAATAAATAGAACTTATTTAATGTTCAAGAAAAATGTATGTGTTCATATGAATCAGAAATTAAAGATTTTCTTGAAAAGATTTGGAATTTACAATCTAGTGATCTGGATAGTCATTGGTATTTCCATCCCCGCTAATGTTGCAGGTCCATCAACCTACAAGTATACTGATAGTGACTGGGATGATTTTAATTATACGCCTGAATATAATGAAACTGAATGGAATATTCTTCTTGATCCTCATTCTCATACATTTCATTCTGATGGTAGTTTGAGTCCTAGACAAAATCTTCTCTGGCATATTTCTATGGGCTTTAATGCTATGGTTCTAACAGATCATAATACATATGATGGAATTGATGAAATCCGAGAAATAGCGAGAACTGAATATAATGATACAATTAAAGTTTTAGCTGGAGTAGAGTGGACAACTGCAAGGATTCATATAAATTTTATTTTTCCTCCTACTGTAGATTCTGAGGGATATGAAAGTGTTTTGACTATCAAAAGCTATATTTCTAAACCAACAGATCAAGAAATTCAAGATGTTATAACTTCTGTTCATTCTATAGG
>JAEOTG010000374.1 GCA_016839985.1 Candidatus Heimdallarchaeota archaeon
ATCCTAATTCAACAAAATCACTTGAATTCCAATATATTGGCAAACCTTCTCTGTACCAAACATCTGATGCCTTATAGGATTTGTCAATTAATTGATTTTTTTGCATTGTTTCTTGTATTTGGATATTTGTGTAAGTCCAATAAGAAAAAAGCACACCTATAGCTAACAAAAAAATTGAGGTTGCCACCAAAAAATCGAATGAAAATATTTGTCCTTTACGTGACGTATAATTCACCATTTATATTTTCAATATAATTCCAACCCTTATTGATTGTGCCACTAGTGATATTTTTGGTAATTATACTTGATACAACTGAATTTCCATCCCAGTCTATGAAAACTGCATATTCTTTAACATCCACTGTATAGTTTGAAACTCCATACACATGTTCTTCAACATAAAATCTTCTCCTATATCCTTGTCCTGCTCTAACCGCAGAATTTATTTCAAATGCAATTGTATCACATAATTTTTGAACTTCTATGTTTGCCTTGGCATACATCATCTGACTTTGTAGGGATACATTATTCCACATGATGATAGAGAGCATAAATATCAAAATAGTTACGAATATCATAAACTCAATAGTGACCTGTCCTTTCATTAAACCACACTAACATTTACATAATTTGAAAAAGCTGTCAAGGATACTTGATAATAACCACTTTTTTTTGGCAGATAACCATCTAGATCTGTTACTGTTGTATAAAACACGTCTGATATACCAGAAGAAGTCTTGATTTTGAATATGAATGTTTTATCATTCAAAGTAATTTCGTCTACATCATCTGGAATGTAAACTTGCAGTGTTATTTTTGCTGGTGGTCCCTGGGAATATACCCAATCTGTACTCTCTCCTAACTTTTTAACAGCAGTCCAGGCTCTTGATACTTTTGAATTATCTCTATATCCCATCAATAACTCATTAACATAAAAGGTGAGTGGGATTAAAATTGCAAAAGCAACTGAGACAATTATCAAATATTCTGTTGCAACTTGTCCTTTCATATTAATCCTAATTTTTATATTGTTCTTTCAAGATAATATTATTACAACCTAATAGAAAAAAATTCTAATTTGGGTGATAAATTAATTGCAGTCTCAACAAAACGTAATGCATGGTAATATGTTTGAAAAATTGAAAAAGGGGTTTCAGGAGAGGTTTAAAAAGCCTCCAAAAAAACCTTCCCCTAAAGAAAAAAAGATAAAAGAGATACATCATACTGTCACAAATGCTGTAAAAGACGGTATTATCAAGATTCATACCAAAGTTTCTGATGTAATGTCAAAACAAGTCAAAACAATAAGTCCTGACGATAACTTGAGGAATGCATTGGATATCTTGTCTGAGTATATGATAACTGGAATTCCTGTTATTAAAGAAGGTAAATTAGTCGGTATAGTTAGTGAGGCTGACATAATTAAAGTCATGGATATAAGAAAGATTATTGATTCTGAAAAAGACGAAATCAATGTTTCTGAGCTTGAAAAAATTAAAATTAGTGAAATAATGTCAAAGGATGTTATTACAATAAACAAGAAAGAATTGATTAGCGATGCTAGTGAACTCATGTATAGGCATCACTTCAACAGATTACCAGTTGTTTCAGATAAGGGTAGGTTGATTGGTATAGTAACTAAAGAAGATATAATTAGAGGAATAACAAAGGAATTTTTTGACAAATCCATGAAGAGTGATAAAATGAAGGTTATTCAAACTGACATAGACAAACTTATTGAAATAGTAGAAAATAAAGGTCCAATCACCATATTAGATTTATCTAAAGAATTGGAAGTTGAACCCGAACAAATAGAAGAATGGGCTAAAATACTTGAAGAGCGTGGGATGATTGAGATAGAGTATCATCCTATTGGTCCACCAAAATTGAGGAAGAAAAAATGAAGAAAAAAATATTAGGCAAGTATAGTTTGTCTTCAGGCAAAGTGAAATTTCATGTTCAGATACTTCAAATGCCTGAAGAGTTTGTTCCTATTTATAAAATGGAAATACCTCAATTAGAGAAAGGAACTATTCTAATGTTGGATGATATTAAGGATCATGTCATCTCCCAAATACCAATCAAGATAACTGAGTTAATGAACCCTAAAAGTTTGCTGGATTTAAAACGAAAATTCTATGAAAAATCTTTGGAATTAATGGAGAAGAGATTGCCTAAAGTTCCTCATGAAAAAAAACAATTCCTTGCTAATACTTTAGTTCAGGAAATGCTTGGTCTTGGACAATTAGAAAGCCTTTTATCAGATGGAAACCTTGAAGAAGTGGTTATAAATTCCTCAAAAGAACCTGCATGGGTATATCATAAAGAATATGGATGGTTGAAAACCAACATTAAAATTGCAACTGAATCTCAGATACAAAATTATGCTGCGAGTATTGCAAGAAGAGTTGGAAGACAAATCACAACTTTACATCCTTTATTAGATGCACATTTAATTTCTGGTGATAGGGTTAATGCAACTCTCTTTCCGGTATCAACTCTAGGAAACACAATGACTATTAGGATGTTTAGAAGAAAACCATGGACTATTCCAGAGTTTATAAAAAATAAAACAGTTTCCTCACAAATTGCTGCCTTTTTCTGGTTAGGAATTCAGTTTGAAATGTCAATGATAATTTCTGGTGGAACAGCATCAGGTAAAACTTCTTTGCTTGGTTCAGTTTTACCCTTTATTCAACCTAATCAAAGAGTCATAACGATTGAAGATACAAGAGAGTTAAACCTTCCTAAATTCTTACACTGGGTACCTTTAACAACAAGAGAACCTAATCCTGAAGGTAAAGGTGAAGTTTCAATGTTAGATCTTTTAGTCAACAGTCTAAGGATGAGACCTGATAGAATTATTGTAGGTGAGATAAGACGAAAAAGACAAGCCGAGGTTTTATTCGAGGCTATGCATACTGGTCACAGTGTTTATGCATCTTTACACGCAGATACTGTTGAACAGGCCTATAGAAGATTGATAAACCCACCAATTGATGTACCTGTGACACTATTAGAGGCGTTGGACTTGATTGTAGCTGTGTTCAGGGATAGAAGGTCAGGGATAAGAAGAATATTTCAGGTTGCTGAAGTTGTACCGTCAACAAAAGCGTCTGGTAAAGACGCATCTCTTAGAGTATTATTTAAATGGAACATCAGAAAGGATAAAATTGAGAAGTATCAGGAAAGTTATAGATTTATGAAAGAATTAGAGATGCATACTGGAATGTCAACTAAGGAGATTAACAAGGACTTGAAAGAAAAAGAAGATATTTTGAATTGGATGGTTAAGAACAATCTCAATACTGTTGATGCCGTAGGTAAAGTGATTGCTGAATATTACAAAGATCCTGATTATATTCTAAAACTAGTCAATGAGAATCAGAACAGTGGTAAGTTAATTTCTAAAGAGTTGTTAGAGGGATAATTTAATGAAAAGAAGGATCCCTTTCGTACCTTTTCCTCCACATGTCATGAAAAGAGTTGCCAAGCGTTTGTATAGTTTGGGAGATAAGTTTTCAAAATTTTCACCAGGAATGAAGGTTACTTTAAAACAAGCAGGTTTTGATTTTACACCAAGAGAATATTATTCCATAGCATTTTTCTCTTTGTTTTTTTGGGTTTTTTTTACTTTTACAATGCTTTTTCTGCTTTATGTGATATTAAAATTACCTCCTGCTTTTATGTTGACATTGACAGGAGTTTCTTTGATAATAGGTTTTTTGAGTTTTTTCTACATTACCCTATTCCCAAAATTGATTATTGTTAGAAAAGTTAAGGATTTGGAGAAGAATCTTCTTTTCTCATTAAGACATCTTTTGATTCAAGTTAAATCTGGTGTTCCATTATTTGATGGACTAGTTTCAATTTCAAATGCTAACTATGGGTTGATATCTGAACAATTTAAGGAATGTACTAAAAAGATTTCAACTGGTTTAGACCAGACTGTTGCTTTGGAAGAGTTGGCATTGAATAATCCTTCTCTGTATTTCAGGAGAGTTATTTGGCAGATAACTAGCACTATAAAAACAGGTGCTGATTTGAGTTCTACATTGGATAGTATAGTTAAAAATCTTGCCCAAGAACAAAAGGTTATGATTAGAAAATATGGTTCACAATTAAATCCTTTGGCTATGATGTACATGATGATGGCAGTAATAATCCCAAGTCTAGGTATCACATTCCTAATAATTTTTTCTGCATTCTCTGGTGTACCAGTAGGCGAGTCAATATTTTATATGATACTGATTGGTTTAGCATTTTTCCAATTCACTTTTATTGGGATTGTAAAGAGTAGGAGACCACCGGTGGAGTTATGAAGAAAATATACCATTTTGTGCATCAAGTTACACC
>JAEOTG010000375.1 GCA_016839985.1 Candidatus Heimdallarchaeota archaeon
ACTTGTTAATAACATTAATTACGAATTTTTCTTCCTTACTTTTAATTTCTAAAATCAATGGTATCTTCTTTGGCAAAGAATTAACCACTTCTTCAAGAGATGGTATTTTCAATCCAGAGAATTCTTTACTGAACCAGCTTCCAATCTCTCTCTTCTTTAGTTCTTCATGTGTAAAATCTTTTATAGTTTTCCCAGAATTTGTTTGGAAGATTCTATCTACTATCTTATCATGAAAAACAACAATTTGATTATCAGCTGTTAGTTGTAAATCTAATTCTATAATATCTGCTTTCGATTCAAGAGCTGCCAAAAAAGCTTTCAAAGAATTTTCTGGATAATTTCCAGAATCCCCTCTATGTGCAATAATCCAAGTATTTTTTCCCGAGATCATCACTTTTCCCTGTTTTAGATTTTAGTATGTTAAAGTGTTCCACCTACAATGCTTACAAGTGGATAGATTTGTATTAAAGGTTCTAGATCGTAAATATGTTTGATTAAATCAGCGCGAAAAACCTCTCTCATTAATGGGAGTTTTCTCCTAAAACACATATGTTCTTTAAGTTCCCTGAAATATGTAACTCTTTCTTGTATCTTTGGTTTCTCTTTAGGTTTGAGTTGAACTTCCAAATCGCTTATACCATTTCTGTTTAAATGAATTGTGAATTTTTCAACTGGATATCTAAACTCATAACCTCCTCCATGAGGTGAGAAATTGATTTGTGATAATTCTTCTTTTAAACCTAGCTCTTCAACATGTTCTTTATATTTCCATCTTTCAAGTAATTCTTTACTAAGATTTGGTTTAGTTTCAGCAAGAATCAAACCTTCTTCTGAATTAAATGCAATTGGTATCAATCCGTCATGCACTTGAACTCCTAATCTATGAAATTTACCATCCTTAGATAATCCTTGGTGTGTAATCTCTTCCAAAACTCTGAATGTACCCTCTCCTAATATTTCTTCCAAAACCTCAAACCTATAATCAGCATTTATCTTATCTCCCTCATCGTATTTTTCTAAATATACTTTCTTAGCATCTCCTTCCAGAAGTTCTATAGGTCCATGAGGAGTATTCACTTTATGATATCCTTCTATTTCACTTAACCAGCTTAAATCATAAAGGAATTGAGTTCCTAGTTTTCCACTACTATGAACATTGATTATTCTTCTCATAGTATCCTCCCCAGTTATAGAATCTTTGACACAATAAACAGCTGAGAAATGATTTCCTTTGCCTAGTTGCTGTAAATGATCTTTACCAATTTCTTTCTGTTTCTGAATAAGATGATTTTTCAGAGAAACATCAGTTTTTTGAGTAGTTAATTCTGCGATTGTATATCCACAAGAATTAGGCATGGAGTTATTAGTTGAAATCATTCCTGAGAAATCTCCTTTGATTAAAGCTCCATAACTAAAACCTCTTCTAACTCTTATTTTGTTAAAAGTACTAGTACAATCAGGTGCAAAAACAATGTAAGGCTTACATTTTTCTAAGTCTGCTCCAAGTTCATTTGTTGCATAAAGAATTTTGCTAAAACCTATTTGCATTATCTTTAAAGCAATTGGACAGATTCTATTACCTGTACCTAGCGAGAAAATTCTTTTCTCTGCCTCCTTTACATACTTTTCCATTTCTTTAGAAAGGTTTGTTATTTTCAATGGAAAAGGATTATCTTTTTCATGACCTTGATCTTTTTTAGTCACAAGTTCTAGTATTCTATTAAGAAGATAAAAGGTTTTTCTAATTATAGAAATATAAAATATATTAAAAACTTCTTAAACTTGAATAATTTTAAGTTTTAAACCTGATTCTTTGGTAAATAGTCAATTAAAGGAGGTACTTCGATAGGTTTAGCTATGTCAGATACATGAAATAATCCTATATCCTTTCTCTTAAAATTAGAAATAAGGTATTCATCTATTTCATAAAATTTACCAATATCAGTTTGATAAATATCTATTATATTAAAGCTATTTCCTTCTCGTTTTGTTATATTATAGCTACTTAGAGTTCCTGCATTAACTAATACAGTATCATTTACTTGCCAACATCCAGCTTGATTTTTTGCTCCTGTTAAAACCAAGTTGATTCTGTTTTTCACGATTGCTGAGAGAACATCTCCAGCGTCCATTAATTCTGCATCATGTTTAGTTCGAGGTAAAGGAATTATTGTATGATGAAAAGCAACAAC
>JAEOTG010000376.1 GCA_016839985.1 Candidatus Heimdallarchaeota archaeon
TATTCTTCTTTGGTGAGTTTATTGCTACTAGCACATATTCCCCAAGATTCCCATGCCATCACTTCTATTTTGTTCAGACTAGCTAGATCTTGAACAAGTTTATATCTAGTATATTGTTCCCCAAGATATTGACCTACACCTATTTGATCAGGTTTGATTGTTCCTTCTCGAAGCTTAAGCCATGATCTCCCAGCACCTAAGAACTGGTCATCAGGAATATCATAGGTATCCATAGTTAATTTTAGAACGCTCCTCTGAATCTCATCAATTTGAGGATCAACCATAATCCAACGGTTCTCCTGTTCATTCCAATACTCAGTGATGAAATGATCTTCGTGGAAATCTTTAGGAGGAGGATAGAAATATCTCGCTACACCACTTCTTTCTCTAGCAGGAATGCCCTTATGACGAAGAATAGAGGTTAGAAGTAAAGCAAAATCACGACAATTACCTACAACACGATCAATAGGATCGCGAGGTTCAGTTAAAGGTGCATCCTTGATAGAAACAAGTAAAGAAAGCTTTTCTTCTATTCTTCGTTGGTTATGTTCTTTATTGGGATCTCTACCTGTTGCTTCAATATCCTTGAGTGATATTCCATATGTTTTATCAGTTGTAGTCCAGAAGAAATGGATTATTACATTCTGAACTATCTTAACTATAGCTGGGATATCGTCAGGAAGATCATCATAAAGATAAACAAATTTTCCTGGATCACTTAATTCACTCTGAACCTTATAATAGTCTATAAATTCCTTTTCAATATTATCCATTTTAATACCTCTTAAACTTCAAAATTGTTGAGAGAAATCAGTATTTAAAGTAAAGAGTAATCAATTATATGCTCAAAAAAATAAAGAAAAGACTAGACATGTGGCTAATCTTGTTTTCTTTTCTTTTTCCAAACTCTACTCATTATCAAAACAATTATAGTCACACCTAAGATCAAACTTGTTGCGACAACGAACTCTGATAAGGCAGGTACATCATATAGAACATGTTCACAATTGGAGACTGCACTGTATGTTACTCCATCAGTAGCTATGATGACGTAGTAATAATCACCTTGAGTAGGTAAATGATCAACGTATATATTACCTGTAAGACCAATGAGAGCTGTTGCATCTTCAGAAGACCAAATGAAAGAAGTTGATCTATAAATAATATAAAAGCTCGCACCTTCTACTAGGTTCCAATCTAAAGTTATGATACCATCATCAGATGGATTAGGATTTATTGTAGCTAAAACAGGTGGAGATAGAATAGGCGAATATCTTTTGTAAAAAATGTCTCTGTCACTACCAGATGAATTATAGTCACTTAAATCGCTCCAAAAAGCATGGATATTATCAGCTCCATCTGTTGAAAGTTTAGCTTTTGAAGCTCCTAATCCACTACTCTCTGAAGAAATAACTTCGACTTCAGTGTTAGTTTTTGTAGTCAGATGCCATTTCTTATAGAATATATTATAACTTGCAACATATCCGGGGATTTTAGTCCAATCTTCCCAAGCAATATGAATGTAACCTAAAGAATCAGCTGTTATAGTAGGATAGAGAGAATTGCTGTAACAACCATGTGATACGACTTCAGTAGTAATCCAGCTGTCAGTAATTTTATCCTTTCTTTTGTAGAATATATCATAATCAGATCCTGAATCATCTAAATCAGTTTGATCAGACCAACAGACATGAACATTATCTAGAGAATCTATTGCTATACTAGGATCATAAGAACCTCCTGTGCTTTCAGTTGAAACTACTGCCATAGGTTGCCAAGATTCTGTTACTGGTGTCCACATTCTGTAGAAGATATCTCTATCTGTTCCAGAACCCATAGCATCTGTATAATCATGCCAAACAGCATGAAGTTTATTTGAGGAATCTAAAGCTATTGAAGGAACAAAAGAATCAGCTAATCCTGGAGTAATGTCCTCAGGAGTAGTCCAGCTTTGAGTATCTTTATCAAAGTAAGTATGAAAGATGCTATTATCTCCACCAGGTAGCGTAGGTTCTTCGCTCTCCACATAAACCACATGTATATTACCAAAAGCATCAACGGCTACTTTTGCTTTTTCAGATCTTAGATTACTCCATGCGTTAACAACAGCTACACTTGTCCAGGATTCGGTTGTAGAATTCCACATTCTATATACAATATCTGAACCGTCAGCTGGATCTCCGGTTGTATCATAGTCAGTAGCATCTTCCCAAACACAATAGATGTTATCTTGGCTATCAATAGCAATCGATGGATAAGTTGAAAAATTTGAACCTGGCGATAGTACCGTTATTGGATTCCAAGCTCTTAATGTGGCATTCCATTGTCTGTAAAATATATCATAGTCAGTTCCTGAACCAAGATAATCTGTTTTGTCATACCAAACTGCATGTATATTTTCCAATGAATCAATAGCTTGTGAAGGGTACCCTGAGTATCCAGAAAGATCTGTAGAAACCACTTGTGTTAGACTCCATTCCCATGGAGTATCGAATGAGTTTTGCGTTATAACTGAAGCTTCTTCTGCATTTTTTAATGACATGGCAAAAGTGTTCTTGATATAATTGCCACTAATCAAACTGATTAAAAGAATACTAAAAATAATTGTAAATAACATTTTTTCTTTCTTCATATTTATCAAATCTTTATTTGTGAAATTACTTATATTAACTAAAAACGAAAAATAAATCTTTCGCACAGTAAATCTAATTTTCTTTTAATTCCTTGTTATTATCAAGGATGTAGAAAAAAATCAATATTTAAAGAAGTGTTGTTCTTTTTTTCCTGTAAACTTCTTAATTTGAACGAGTAAAAGATACAAATTGAGAGCCTTTCTATTAAAAAGATTTCAAGACTATGTTTAATTAAAGAAAAGTAAAAGTATATTCTCATTTCATACTTTTCTTTTATCTACTTGTTAATCATATATTTTCCTTAATCTCAAACAAGTAATCTATTTTTTCATTTATATCTTGAATTTCATCTATTAAATATCGTCTATTTGAATTTTCCATTATTTCTTCTAGTTTATATAAATCTGTTAGATAATGTGTTAGAGTATCTATTTCAAGTTCTAGAGCTGATTTAGAGTTTTCTTTCTCAAGTCTATAAAGATCAAGTATTTCATAGAACTTACCATATCTATTTATCATAAAACCAAATAATTGATATTCAGTATATGAAGAAGATTCTTTTTTGCTAAGAAGATTGAGAAAATGTTTTCCTGCTTTCTCATAATATTTAGCAGCTTCGATTAATTTATCATCTTTATCTAATTTTAAACCTATTAACTCGTAAACAAATCCTTTAAATTCTGGAAAAGATAACAGAAGATTTGCGTATTTTTCTGATATTTCAATAAACGCTTTTTCTAAGTCTGGAATTGAAAGATTATCATTAAAAAGAATCTCTGAAAGTTCCACTGAAACAGCTGAAAATTCAGAATCATACTTTCTTATTTCTTCAATGTTTTTTTCAACTAGTAATTTAATAACATCTTGAAGTTCAGGTTCTTCTTCAACTTGAATACCTGCTATATTAATAATAATCTGTTCATTTGAGTTATAGATTAATTTCAATTTAGTAACAATTTCTTCTAAATTTCTGATTATTGGAAATTCTTTCTTATATTTTAATAAAATGTATATAACTATTGAACAATTTTTAATTTCTTGCATGTTATTCACTTTTGTATTTTTTATACTACATTCTCTTTTCTAGGAATTCAAGATAAACCATGATTTATACAAATTTAATATTGATTTTCTAAATTTAAATTAGTTATTCTTTAAAAAATTAAATAGAATACTAAATAATAAGAAAAGAAAGTATAATCAATTGTTTGTGAAAGTTCTTTTGAACTCTCAATATTATATCACAGTGAAATAAATATTTTAAATAACCGAAGAATAGCTTCGTCA
>JAEOTG010000377.1 GCA_016839985.1 Candidatus Heimdallarchaeota archaeon
AAGAATTGATGTTTTTTGTGGTATTTTTTCTAATAGACTGAAAATATACTCAAAGGATGCCTCTACATGTCTTAGAGTTTGAGTATCTATTACAAAAACGACACCATTAATCTCACTTAGGATATCTTGAAAATAAGGACTTTCTCTAGCTGTTTCTTCATCTGCTTCTATAACTGTTAATGTTGATTTACCATATGTAACATTAATAAAACAAGTTAATTGACTTGGTTGAGCATCAGTAACCGTTCCATACAACAAACGATTAACTACACTTGATTTACCAGAGTTTTCTAAACCTAAAACAACTACTTGAGGTATTTTTCTATCTTTCGAGGAAATCATTTTATCTCGAATAAAAGATAGATAACTGCTCAATTACCTTCGACCCCCTTCAACTTCCAAAGGGAATTTACTTTCAAATACATCGTTTAAATTCTTAGCAACTTCAGTAGGATTTCTACTAAAGTTTTCTAATATTCGTAATTGTATTTGTTGTGCTCTGGTCACAGGATCAATAGGATCAATCATGACTGAAAGACAATAAGCACCTCTTTTAACATGACTTACATGTTTTTTATACAAACTTTCAAGTTTAACTGACTGAATGCTTTCTTTAGATTCAACTGCAAACATTTTGGTAAGTTCTTTGAGTTTCTTAAAATCATTTGCAATAAGAGCTTGCTCACTTGGTCTCCCAAATAAAGCTTCAGAGATAATATTACCATCAATATCGCTAAGAACAGCTGCACCAATCTTAACTTTCCATTGTTGTGCACCACAAAGCACATCAACTAGCCAATCCCAAGCTTCATACACACCTTGTCCAGTTAAAGCTGAACATTTCTTAATATTAAAAGGTCGTAGATTTCTTAGGAATTTATCCAACTCAAAAGCTTCGTTGACTTCAGATAGTTCTTTTGCGTTTGTTAAATCACTCTTATTTGATAAAAATAGTACCGGACTACTTTGCTTAGCGAAGTTAATATAATGCCAAAATGTTTGTTTAGATTCATCAAATCTTGCATGATCTGCAGAATCTACCAAATAAATAACACCATCTGCTCTTTCAATAAATTTCTTCCACAAGCTTAATCTAAAAGGTTGATGACCACCTAAATCGAAGCATGTAAAATTGAGATCTCGATATTGATAATTCTCTAAATTAACACCATAAGTTGGTCTTACAACGATGTCTTCTTGTTTTAGAAGCTTCTTAACCAATGAGGTTTTCCCAGCTCTTTCTAATCCTAACAATGCAACACTAAATTTGTTTCTCCCAACAACAGATTCTTGTGGACTTTCAACTGTTGTCTTTCTCTCTTGTTTTTCCCTTCTTTTCTTTTCTTCCATTACTCGTTTTCGAAATTCATAGAAAGACATTCATTCACCTGATTTCTATAATATTGAGCTGTTTTTTTCCAATATCTAGTCACATTTCATTATCTTACCATAGTAATTTAATGTTTCGCTAATTGTAACTTCCAATGCTATCTAGAATAATTTCTGATATTGTTCGATGTATTTAAACATTAAGATAGTTTTAGCCTTCATAACCTGCAGGATTTGAAATCTTACGTCATTTTTTGTTCACTCATGATTAGCTTATATTTGCTGAAAATTTCAACAATTATTTCTCAAAACCATCTAAAAAAGAAAAAGGTAATTGTAATTATTCCTAGAATTAAACATACAATTGCAAAATTGTATTTTCGAGCTACAAATAGGAATAGCTCCATTGTTAGATATCCAATTATTGCTGTTAATAAAATCGCAATAATCATTTGCCAGAAAGGAATGGGAAGAACAGGAGTACCTTCAATCAAAGCATCTATTAATAAGAGGAAAAAACCTCCAAGAACTGCAGGTATACTCATCAAAAAACTACCTTTTACTGCATCTCTCTTTTCTACATTCATAAAAAGAAGGCTACCCATTGTAATCCCTGAGCGACTAATTCCAGGAATTATAGAAAATCCTTGTAATAATCCACTACCTACCATTTTTTTCTTAGAAATGTCCTCAATCATCTCTCCTTCCACATTTGCTTTTTTAGAGAAAAAGAGAATTGCAGCTGTAATTATCAAAGCAATTCCAATAACCAACATTATATAATCTCCAATATCTGGAGATTCTATCAAATAATCTACAAGAAAATAACATGGTACTCCTACAATGATTGTCCCAATTGTGCTGAGTACTAAGAATAGTCTCCATTTTTTTATTGTTTCATCTTTTACTTTTGGATTAATTAATAACCATAATTCTTTGCGGTATTTGACACAAACTGCTATTAAAGTCCCCAAATGTAGCCAAAGAGACAACGCAAAAGCTACATCAGCATCCATATTTAGGGAAGTGATAAGAAGAGTAACAGTTTGTCCACTAGAACTTACAGGTAACCATTCCAATATTCCTTGGAGAACTGCAAAGCCTAGTATTATCCAGATGAGCATTTGTTAAGTAAAAAACTAGGAGACTTATAAAAAATTATGTAAAAT
>JAEOTG010000378.1 GCA_016839985.1 Candidatus Heimdallarchaeota archaeon
AATCGTAATTAAAATAACAACAGTGAATTTTATTATTGTATTTCGAGTAATTTCTTTCATTACATTTCACATCTTTAAAGTAATAATAAACTGTGTAAAAAAATAAATTCTAAGACTTCTATAAAAAATATTGCCATCATATTCTAGAGAAAAAGAAAGGAGAAAATATTCTATTTATATGCATCAGCTGCTTCATCTGGTATTTTTACAAAACCAAATCCATATAGTCTAGGTCCTGCATGGCTTATAATATTTGCACCTATAGGTTCATAGAAGAAATGTAGAGGTTTAAGCTCTTGTTTAATCTCTTTGGCATACGTTTCGAATTCTGGATCTTCAAGACCATAAATTAGTGCTAAAGCAAAATTCTTCTGATCTTTTGCATTCTCTTTTATTTTTTCTGTAAAATAACTTGTACATTCTTCAAAACTTTTTACAGTATTATCTGGTTTTAGTTCTCCATCATCTACAGTAAGTATTGGTTTTGCTCCAATCAGTTTTCCCAAAAGACTTTTTGCTGCTCCTATTCGACCTCCTCTTCGAAGATATTCTAAGGTATCAACCATGACATATAGTTTCAGAGATTTCATCATCTCTTTTATCTCTTTAACAACTTTGTCTATTTCAATTCCTTGATCTCTTCGTCTAATAGCATGGTCTATTAGAAACGTCATTCCCCAAGATACGCTGTAAGTATCTACTCCTACAAATCTATCAGGATCTATTCTTCTTGCAGTCAATATCCCTTGTTGAAGAGTTGCTGACATTTTAGAGCTTATAGCAATAAATAATACTTTTTCATATTTCTGCAGTGCATCAGTTATTATTCTGTGAAACTCAACAGGAGGAGCTACACTTGTTGATGTCTTAGCTTTTTCATTAATCATTTTGTCAATTATTTCTTCTCTTGTGATATTCTCCCTGTCTACATATTCTACATCATCAACTATTATCGTTGTTGGGATTAAGATTAGATCGTGCTTTTTCATGTAATCTATACTGAAATCCGCTCCAGAATCAGTTATAATGCCAAATTTTCTGGTCATAATAATTCAAATAGAATTGGTAATATAAAAAAGTTATAGCGAAACAATCAAAGAGAGGTAGTTTTCAGATACTTTAGCTTGCCAAAAAGCATCTGCAAAGGTTTAATAATGAAGATGTTAAATAAAATGCATGGGAAAAGGTTTAACTGCATTTTTAATAATCTTGTTCATTGTTATTGCAGCTGGAGGAGTAATTGGTGCTGATGTATACTTAAGCCTTAAAGACTTTGAAGATAAAGCTGGAGAACTTGATATAGGCACAATTAATTTCGATATAGGTTCAGATAATAAGACTATAACAATCTCAACTACAGTGACAACGCCAAAACTAGGATATCTTCCGAAAGCTATTAAACTAGATATAGTATTCAAAAAAGGTGGTTCTCCATATGGTGATCCTATCTCTCAAAAAATTAAATTAGGACAAACTCAACCTATAGAATTTGTACTGGTTTTAACAGATCCAGACAAAACTACTATAGAGACAGGTGGGACTATAACTATATCTGTTGAAGGTACTGCAACCCTAATCTACATCGGAATACCAATAAACGCTGCAAGTTATGATTTACCTGCAGAAACAATAAACATTCAGATGTAATTGTTTCTTTTTTTTTATTTAATCATCCTTAGGTAAAGTTTTTTATTTACGTATTTCTCAAAAAAACCATGGTTATTCGTGGAGCACATCTTCTCTGTGATTGTTCTCAAGTAGTTAAAGCATCAAGTTGTCCAAGACCCATTCTTTCACCAAATATGAAGAATGAAGTAACTTATTATTATTGTACATATTGTAAGCTTGACTTTACATGCAATCAAGCAATTAAGAACATCACTGAAACAGATAAATATGGTTATCCTGTAACTGACAAAAAAGCTTGTAGAAAATGTGATACCAAGCTTGAAAAGAGAATATGGCCTTCATGAAGCCTAAGATTTTGGTTCAATTTTATCCAATTCAATCTTGAATAATACTCCTTTAGGTTCATTATCCTCTACTGATATCTTTCCCCCATATTTATCAATAGTAATTTTTGCTAAATACAATCCCATACCAGAAGTAGCTTCCTCACCAAATCTGAAATTCTTATGAAACACTTTATCTTTCATCTCTTCAGGAATTCCTTTACCATCATCTTTTATACAAATTATTACCTTTTCATTTTCTACTTCTTCTTCAATTAAAACCTCTACTTCTGTATCAGGACCACTATGTTGAAAGCTATTGTGAATTATGTTTAAAACGGTTGGAAAAAGGAGTTCATTTGCTTTTACATAAATATCTTTCTCTGGACATTGAATCTTGACATTACTATATGCTTTCTGAATTTCGAGTATACTTTTAATTGCGGTAGGTTTAATTTTAAGCGAATCCAGAATGCTTGCAGGGGATTCGAATCTCTTTAATCTTTCTTCTATTAGTATTAATCTGTCAGTAAACATTTTCTTAAATTTCTTATCTGCTGATTCCTCATAAAGCTCAAAAGAGTTGCTTATTACATTCAAGTCATTATGAAGATCATGAAACCAGAACTCGGTAACTGTAATTAGATCCTTAGACAATGTATCTAATTCCTTATAACGAGTTTTATAATATTCTCTCTCCATCTCAATATTTTGCATTGTTTTTAACTCAAACTCTGGATCAAACAGTGTTATTAGACCTACAATCATAGTTGAGTAAAATATGAAATTTATTACATTTGGTCCAATAAAAGGGAGTGGCTCATTCATTAAAATTGCATACATAGCTGAGATATCTCTAAATAATAAAATAGCAAAACCTACAACCAAGAAAATCCAATAATATCCATATTTCAATTGGAAATAAAGAATGAGAAGAACTGCAAGAGTTACGAATGCAATAAAATCTACTAAACCTATGAAAATAAACATTGCATATTCAAATGTAGTGACAGTTTCTCCAACAGAACGGAAAAATGTTGTAAAAAGAGGTAAAATTACTACAACTGTTAGGCCTGCTAAAGCAACTCCTCCAAAAAG
>JAEOTG010000379.1 GCA_016839985.1 Candidatus Heimdallarchaeota archaeon
CTCTTCCAGCTGCTATTTTAACCATTTTAGCAATCTTTTCGTCTAAAGCTTTTAGGAGGTCTCCACCAACCTTATAATCACCGAGCTCTTTGATGTATTCTCTTACTTTTGATTGTACGATCATCATTCAAATGCACTTCTGTCGGTTTTTGTCTTGCTTTGGAAGCAAGTACGGTAATAACTCTCTTCTGCCTATTAAAAACCTTTTCGGTAATGTCGAGAAATTCGTGTATTTCAAACCTTCTAATTAAAGAATTCGTTAAAAAAATTTTTTTTACGCTCTAAAACTCAAAAATTTTCCATTCACAAGGCATTTCGCTCTGAAATTACAAATTTCTTAAGTTTCTGGCTAAATTACAAATGTTTATTAAGAAGTGAAAGTGCAACTGCATTTTCTTAAGAAAAAATGGAAGAAAAGCAGTTTTCTAAGAGAATTCGATTTGCTCTGATAACAATTTTCCTAATCTTCTTACTCCTTCATCTATCAATTCTTTAGAAACAAATGAATATCCTATTCTCATACCTCCACGTATAACTTTTAGAGGTTCAATCTCTCTTGCTTCAGGATCATATGAATGGCCTTTTGGTGGATAAAACGCTTTCCCTGGAACAACAAGAACTTCGTTAGGTAGTAATACTTTGTCATTGAAATTTGCTACATCAAATGTAAAAGCTTTTTCACCCTTTGGTTGCCACCAAATGAAGAAACCTCCAGTTGGATTAGCAAAATCTCCTTCAGGAAAAGTATCGAGAAGAGCTTTATAAGCAATGTCTTTGTTTTCTTTATATTCTTTAACAATCTTTGGAAGATATTGATTTATATACTTTCTATAGTAAATTTCTGCTACTCTTTGCGTTAGTGTTGGAGTGCAAAGATCTAAATAACCTTTAGCTTTTTCTGCTTCTGCAAAGAGGATATCTGGCATTAAAGTGTAACCTATTCTTAAAGGAGCAGCTTCTTTAGAAGTTGTTGAAGCGTAAATAACTCTATTGTTTTCTTTATCAAAAGTC
Organism: Candidatus Heimdallarchaeota archaeon; assembly: GCA_016839985.1. Taxonomy (GTDB): domain Archaea; phylum Asgardarchaeota; class Heimdallarchaeia; order Heimdallarchaeales; family Heimdallarchaeaceae; genus UBA460. The sequence goes on from JAEOTG010000379.1 coordinate 1,012, forward strand.
TTCATAGACGGTATTTTATCTCCAAACTGCATCTCCTTATATGCAGCATCACATATAACTATTACATCATGTTCTTCTGCAATATCATATAGTTGTTGTCTTCTTTTTAATGGTAAAGTAGTTCCTGTCGGATTATCACTATCTTCTACTACATAGAGTATTTTCACTTTTTTCCCAAATTCTTTTTCAGCTTTAATAATTGTGTCTTCAACATAATCAGGAATTAATCCTTCTGAATCAGTTGGTGCAGTGACAACATGTCCTCCCACTTTAACTACTGCGGTTACAAAACCCAAATATGCGGGAGATGGGGTAACGACAAGATCTCCTGGATTAATTACAATATCCAGCGATATATATATTGCTTGTTGGGAACCAGTTGAAATAAAGACCTTTTCCCAATCTTCAGAGCCATTTATACAGTTAATCCTATCATTTTTATGAATTCTTTCAGCTAGAACTTTTCTAAGACCTGGATCTCCTGCTGTTTGACCATATTGAAATTCATTTATGACATTTTGTTCATTGCTATCATAGTATTCTGATAATTCCTGCAATATTTTCGGAAAAACCTTTGTTGGAAGTATTCCAGGTAAACCTCCAGCAAGATAGTATTTTGTTTTACTTTTTAGAAGTCTTCTAATTTCACTTTCAGGTACATCTTTTGTCCAATCAGCTAAAACATTCCTCATCGGGTCCATAATATTCACTCCGTTAACAAACTAATGTCAAGGGATTGTTTTGCAATTAGGATGAGAAGTAAAAAAACTTTCTCTATCTATACATTTACTGATTTATCCATTATATTTTTGAATTAGCACTCCTTCTTTAGAATTATGAAGAAGGTTGATATAGCTGTGATTGGTGCAGGACCAGCAGGATTACAAGCTGCAATTTCTCTTGCAGAAAAAGGTTACACTCCTGTGGTTTTCGAAGAAGATCCAATAATAGGTCAACCAATTCAATGTGGAGAAGGAATTAGTGTAAATGGTTTGAAGGATTTTTCTATCCCTACCTCTAATTCATCTATATGTGTTCGAAAATTAGAGAGTTGTAGATTATTCTTTGCTTCTAAACGCGAAGTTTTAGGTGATATAACTGCGTATACACTAAATAGAGATGCTTTTGATCAATATCTCGCAGAAAGAGCTACAGATTTTGGAGCTACAATACTAACATCTTCTAAAGTTGCCAACGTTATCAGAAAAAAAGATAGTTTGCTCATTAAAGCTGAAGGTAAAGAAAATTTAGAATATGAATGCAAACTACTCATACTTGCTGAAGGTTACAAAGCTAAGATTGCATATAGTCTAAATTTTCCTAAACCCACTCCTTTGATTAAAGCGTTTGAATATAAGATAAAGGGAGAATGGAATGAGAAACTAGAATTTTATTTTGATTCACAGAAATATCCCTCAGGCTATTGTTGGATTTTTCCGAAAGAAGATGAATCAAACATAGGAATTGTAACTTATGCTAAAGAAAGAAAGAAGAGATTAGATAAATTTCTCAAAGAAAAGAAGATTTCAGCTAAAATAATAGGGAAGATAGGGGGGTCAATACCTATGCATGGACCTGTTAAAAAACTATATGACAAAAACGTAATGTTAGTTGGTGATGTTGCAGGAATGGTCAACCCAATCTTCTATGGAGGTATTAGAATAGCTATGACAAGTGGAAAAACAGCTGGAGAAATAGCAGCTAATTATCTCAAAGATGATGGGAAGACTAGCTTATTAGAATATGAAAAGAAGTTATCGGAGTACAGTTTTATGGATAAGGTTAATCTGGAATGTCATAATTTCTTCTATTCTAGATCAAATAAATTTTTACAAAAACTAGGAAAATTGCTTGAAGGTCGTTTCATTAATCGAATAAAGGGTTGGGAAAAAATTGAAGTTCTATCACATCTTCTAAAATATCCTATACTCTACAAAAGAATGATAAAACTCTATAAAATGTATAGAGGATTCAAAATTGTTAGAGATTGGGGATTTTGAACTCTCAACAACCATAATAGTTAAATGTAACAGAAAAAAGGAATTTTTGATATGATTATTCCAGTTAGATGTTTTACATGTGGAGCAACAATTGGCGACAAATGGGATGAATTCAAGAAGAAAATTGAAGAAGGTGGAAAACCTGGCAAAGTTCTTGATGATCTCGGTGTTAAAAGATGGTGCTGTCGTAGAATGTTGATATCTCATATCGATCTTATAGAAGATTTTTTGCCCTTTACTTAAGTTGACAAACTGTTAGTTCAACTAAATGAACAGAAAGTTTTTAAGAAAAAC
>JAEOTG010000380.1 GCA_016839985.1 Candidatus Heimdallarchaeota archaeon
CACTACTCTCCTTAACAAAAGAATAACTACCTCCGGCTGTAGGTATGGATGTACTTAACTCAGCATAATTTAAAGCAATGAAAATAGATATTATAGTACCAAGTATGAATGAGATAATAATACCTGGACCTGTTGTTGCTGCTCCTAAACCGATTAGAATGAATATACCTGCTCCTATAGTAGAACCTATCCCAAAAACAATTAAATCAAAAAGACCAAGTTGTTTTCTTAAACCAGAATCTTGTTCTTTAATAAATACCATGTGATTAACCGCTTCCCAAAGGTTCTATTCTTCTAGATAATTTGTTTAAAATTTCTTTCATGTAATTATGTTTTTCATCATTCCAAAGACCAGAAGATTTCATTTCTCTGGCTAAATCCTTTACTTCAGAAAGATAATTTTTTATTTTATTTGGATGTCTCTCAAATGAAAGTATATTCATTATTTGGAAAAATCTCAATGATAACATTACTTTTCTAATATCAGGACTGGATTCCGCAACTTTACCACTACGCATTTTTGAAACAATATTATTGATCATTATATTTTGACTATCTATTACTGATTTCAATCTTGATAGCTGAGATGATAATTCCAAAATTCTACTATCATGGATAGGACTGGAAGGTGGAATAGAACCGGCCTTAGATATGGGCATTCTATCTTTTATAGGTGAGGCTTCAATCTTTCTTAGATATTGATTTAATTCTTTCTTTTCAACAAATTTATTCAATTTAATAGTAATTTCATCAAGCATTTTTGTCATTTCAATTGTCAATCCATCCATTTTATCTACCTTCTCTCTTTGACTTTCTAGTTCACTGACTTTATCGTTCATTTCTGAAAAAATATTTTCAACTTTTGAAACTGCCATATCAACATGATCTTTAGATTCTTTAATTTTTGAGGCCTTTCTATCGATATTATAAGAAATATTGACTAAGTTTTCAAAACTCTTTATTTTACTAATTAAGTTCCTGAACTGTTTATTCTCTTCATTTAAAGCCTTAACTAAATTTTCAAGTTTCTCAATATTTGCTTTATTAAGAACAATGTCTTTTTCCTTTTTCTCGAAATAACTCTTTAATTTTCTAGGCTGAATATCATTTACAGAATCTTTAACAGTCTCAAATTCTGCAGATACTTTATCAAAAGAACGATCCCTCTCCATGATCATGGTTCTTAACTCGCCAATTTCTTCAGCAAGATGTGTGATTCTTTCGTTAATTTCATCTTTGAAACGATTCATGACTTCTATTTTACCATCGAGTTTTTCCATTCTTAGAATTATATCAGGTAATTCTGTCTCATCACGATTCTTTGGTTGCATCATATGCTTAAAGGGCATTCCTTCAGATTCTATTTTTCTTTTGGGTATTTCCTTAGTAACACCATATTTTTCCTTTAAAATTTCTTCTTTACTCTTTTCTTCTTTTTTAACTTTCTTTTGTTTTTTCTTGGAACCTAAAATAAATCTCACCCACTACTTAAATGTTTATTTAATGAATCGATATATATTTTGGCCATCCTAAATCTACCTTTCATTAGCTTATCTTTTGCTAATTTTAACTCTGTTCTCAGGTCGAAAACATCAACTCCAGATTTTTCTAAGTTTTCAATTTTTGTTTCTAACATATTCAATAAAGCGGCATACTCTCTATAAGTGTTCATATCAACATCAGGTATTTTGTGTGGTGAGTGTATTGTTGGCCTAAAAGCAATAAACCAAGGCCTTCCCTCATTATACTTTGGATTCTGCATCATTCCCACACCTACTTCTAATTTAGTCACTTTTTTCGCATATTCTATACCATATTTTTTCTCTACTCTTTCTAAATCTTCCAAAGACTTAGTGTGTAATTGAACTTCAGTTAGTACATTACCCTTAATAGCTTCTTTGAAGTCTGATAATACTTGAGATGCCATTATCAAACCAATACCCCACTTCCTAAATTCCCTACAAGCCCTCTCTAATGAAACATAACCACCCTTACCACCATATTTTTCTAGAAGACGATGTACTTCGTCAAAGACTATTATCAATTTTAACTCTGTAGATTCTTCCCAACCTTGAGAAAATATAGTATCTATTATACTTTGTACAGCATCATCATACTGTCCAGGTTTCAATTTGTTGAGTGTAAATACTGTTATTTCTCCTGGATTCATATATTTCTTGAAATCTATTTTCACATTAGGATCAGTCACTTCGTATATCATTCCTCGATAAGGTCTAGTATCTTTAACATTCATTCCAAAATCTCTATAATATCTAAGTAGATTATTATCTCTACAAGGTCTTACAAATCCAGTCCACTGTGCAGTAGGATCAAAAACTACTACAGGAATTTTTTGGTCTAACAGTTCTTCTACAAACACCATTGCAGAAACAGATTTTCCAGCACCAGTTGCTCCTGCTGTTAAGACATGAGTTGTTAAGTCATTCATATTGAAATGAATTTTGCTATTTGTCTCAGCAATTTTTCCTAACCAAAGCTGACCTTTGGGTAATTTACCCATATCAACTGGAAATATGTATCTTGCCTTTGATGCTTTCCAAGCTAGATATTTTCTCCTTCCTATAATAATTGCAGCTATGGAAGTGACAGTTGAAATAACTAAAACTATTTGTATTATTCGATTTGTAGTCCAGAAAGTAATTACTACATAGAAATCATCAGTTGCAGTTACCAATCTGCCATCGTATTTAGCTTGAAGTTCAAACAAATATCTTCCAGAAGTAATGTTAATTAAAGAAAGAGGGATATTCTTTGTGAAAGATTCAGATGTTTCAATCTTCCTAGTTTCACTCTCATCATAAATAACTTGTTCTGTTTCAAAATCTTTTATGAAATAATCTAGATTAACATTAATATTCTTCTTTTCTCCTAAGTTGTATAATATCACATGGAATTTAGCAGTTTCATTTATACTAACAGTTTTTGTCAATGCCTCAACGGTAACATCCAAATATGAGCCTTTGGTCGATAATGATATAGATACTGGTAAATTATCTATTTTTCCATCAGCTTTTACTACTATATTTCCTGTATAGTCACCTAAATCTGCTTCACTAGGAATGTTAACATACAACTTCACTATTTCTTCCTCTGATTCATCAACAGCTAGTTTTGTTTTTTCAAGTGATATGAATTGAGCGGTATCACCTGATACTGAGATTGTTGTGTTGAGAGTATACATGACATTGTTTGTTATCCATAAAGTATATGTCTTTTTTTCTCCAGGTACTAGTTCAACACTAGTTAAGTTAGTTTCTAAAGTAAACATTGTTTCGGGTTGACCACAATCTCCTGGACAATTGTACACATTTTCTCCGGCTTCACATAAACCATTACCACATCGCGGAGATATTCCACTACTTCCTCCACCACCACCTC
>JAEOTG010000381.1 GCA_016839985.1 Candidatus Heimdallarchaeota archaeon
GAAAAATCCAAAAGAAAGATGATAGCTGAAGACATAAAATCAGCATTAAAATTCTTTAGAAGTAAAGAATAATATAACTTTATCAAGAAATATACGTTTTTACTGATATTCTTTATAAGTATCTGTAGTTTTCGTTTTTTAATGAATAGAAAGGAATTAGCAATCGAATTATTAGAAATTGCAGATATAAATTTACTAATGTCTATTAAGGGATTAAATCCTAAAAATCTAACAAAACAGATTCATCATGAAACAAATCCAATTTCCTGGATTTTTGGTCATTGTGTTAGACATATGGATTTTAATCTTTCACTCCTTACAGGAACAAGAAAGATGTCTCAAGAGCAACACGAATATTTTTCACTAGGAGTCGATAAAGAAATAATTAGAAAAGGATTTCCATTTTCTTTCAAAGAAATAGTTGAGATTTATTTAGAGTTATCTAGAATCTATTTTGATAAGATTAATAATCTATCTACTAACGAGCTCAATTCAATTCCATCAGAACTCAGCAAAGCAGAAACTATACTTGAAACAATCTACAGGATATCTCTTCATTATATGAGTCATCAAGGTCAAATAGTAATGATACGTGTGGCTCTGGAAGGTCCTAATTGGATTTTTGTTGGAGGGATACTAAGTAGTAAAAGAGATGAATTGATGAGAGAATGGTTGAAATGGTGGGAAAAAAATAAGAGGGATTTTAATTAAAGTAGATACCTTTTAAGTAATACTTTAGAAAACAAATAATCCAAATAATCCCAAATAATTATAAACTGTTTGATAGTTTATGAATAAGAGGAATTATAATTGACTAGCACTAGTATTCTTGATTCCAAAGAAGTTTTAATTTCTACTTTAGAAATTTCTGAAATCAACTTTCTTCTATCTATCAAAGGGATGAAACCAGATATTGTTTCTAAACAATTTCGTGATAATGTGAATCACATAGCATGGATAATTGGTCATTGCATCTCTCATATGGATTTATATCTTTCTGTTTTTACTAATGAAAGAAAGTTATCTAATGAACAAAGAGAATATCATGCATATGCAGCTCCAAAGGACAAGATAAAGGAATTTCCATTTTCATTTCTTGAACTTATAGATGATTATCTAACCATATCAGATGATTTTTTCAAAAAACTTTACTCTCTTTCTGAAGAAGATTTTTATGAGATTCGTTTTCCCAATGAAGATGAAAGATTGATAGAGATGATGCAACGTTTAACTCTACATTTTATGGGGCATGCTGGACAAATAGTTCTTCTTCGTCGAATTTTAGATGATACTCCTTGGAGCTTTGTTGGAGGGGTTTCAAAAAAAATAAGAAGCAAACTTAGGAAAGATTGGAAAGAATGGTGGGAAGAAAATAAAAAGAATTACAAAGTCTAGGCTTTAGCTGTTCAGTGGTTTAGCTATAGCTACAAAATGCCAAACAGCTAATTTCATAGCTTCCTTTATCTTAGAAGCCAATTCTGAAGGCATATTTTCTAATTTTACCTATTCTTCAATTTCAAAATCGGAATCTGTCTTTATCCTATTATATTCTTTTAATTCTAGGCTTGTGACTACATGAATTAGTTTTTCAGGTTTTTTAGGATTTATTTCTTCATCAAATACTATTTTATTATTTTTTAGAAAGGATTTAAGCGTTAAATACCAAGATTCAGGATTTTTTAATGGTTTAGAAATATTATAATTGACATAAACAAGTGGAGTTTTTCTAGGATCTCTACATGTTAAAGCTTTGGAATAAGTAATAATCCAATCTTCTTCAAGTAAAGATAATATATCATCTATGTCTTCAGGATACTAATTGAAATTATGTTCTGTTTTCTCTATTACCCATTTTTTCCAGCGTGATTCTATAACTAGTTTTGGTATCGTTGTCATGTGTTTGTATGAATCTTTTGATCCTGCGATAACAATTTTTGTTGTAAAAGGACGGTATTTGGGATGTTTAAACATAATATCTAACGGTCATTGCAACCAATAAGTTAAAAGTCTTATTTAATAGCAAAAAATCAAGAAAGCGGTATTTGGAGAAATAAAATCTGAAAAACCTGTTTTTAATTGTCAACATTCTTAAATGTCTGAAACATATTTTTTTTGGAGTGTTAGCTTGAAATCTAATCAAAAATCCATTTCAATCTTCATGTTTTTCATCTTTATTCTAGTTTTGAATTCATTTCTACCTACTAATTTCTATGTTATGTCTTCCACAGAGAGAGATTATTGGCCAACTGAAGAATGGAAAACATCAACTCCACGAAAACAAAAAATGAAAATGAATCTATTAAAACAATTGATTGACTATGTAGAAAGCGAATCAATAAATCTACATTCCATAGTGGTTGTTCAACATGGATACATTGTCTTCGAAGAATATCTTGGTCCAGGATTTTTAGAACAAGAGCATTATTTATGGTCTGTTACTAAAAGTTTCATGTCAGCACTTTACGGTATAGCTTATGAGCTAGGATACATCGAAGATTTTGATGCAAAAGTACTTAGTTTCTTCCCAAATGTAACAGTAGACAGATATGATCCTAGAAAAGAAAACATAACTATAGCAAATCTTCTAACAATGACTACTGGATTACTATGGCAAGATGATGCAAATTGGGTTCCAATGGTTTCTGCACCTAATCAAGTTGAATACATTTTAGGACTTTCTCTTATTAATGATCCAGGAACAGTCTGGAACTATGATACTGGAGGGACTCACTTACTCTCCGCAATATTGCAAGAAGTTTATGGAAACACTACTTTAGATTTTGCTGAAAAATACCTTTTTAGTAAAATAGGTATAACAGATTATTCATGGGATCAAGATAAACAAGGTATTTACTACGGTGGTCATGGGATGTATATGACTACAAGAGATATGGCTAGATTTGGTTATCTGTACCTTAATAATGGTACATGGGACGGAGAACAAGTAATTAGCTCAGAATGGATAAATGTAACTACAAGTCCTTTAATATCTTTGTGGTCAGGATGGGCATATGGTGCGTTATGGTGGATTAGAACAGATCTTGGTTTTTACAGTGCTCGTGGTAGATATGATCAGATGATCTATGTCCTCCCTGAACAGGATATAGTAGTTGCTATAACCTCAAATAATGCTCCTGGAAGTTTTGATCCAGATTATTTAATCGAGCATTATATTATTCCAGCTGTAAAAGATGATGAAGCATCTTACTCAATAATTTTTGTTTCGTTCATAGGACTTACAATCATAGCAATTTTGACGGACAGAAGGAAGAGAAGGAATTAGATATTTAACAAAATTCAAACTTAATTCTGCCAGAATATTTAACAATTTCAAAAATAATATTTAATCATGAAAATTCTTATTTATGGTGCAGGAGTCATAGGAAGTTTTTATACTGCACAACTTTTTTCTGCAGGTTATGATGTAACAATTCTAGCTAGAGGAAAAAGACTTGAAGATATTAAGAAATATGGTATTGTAATTGATCATTTTCTTCAAAAACAACAAACAGTCACAAATGTCCCTGCTGTAGATAAGCTTGATAAGAATGATGTTTATGATTTTATTTTTGTAATAATGCAAAAAAACCAAACATATTCTATACTCCCTTTCCTCAAGGAAAACAGATTCTGTAATAATATAGTTTTCTTTGGGAATAATGGAATGGGTGGAAAGGAATATATAGAATCTTTAGGTAAGGAAAGGGTATTACTTGGTTTTCCATCTGTTGGTGGAAAAAGGGAAGATCATAAAATTATAGTAGCTTACCAAGAAAGTAGTACCATTACAATAGGAGAATTAGATGGAAGAGTAAGTAGAAGAATAGTAGATATAGCAACAATGTTTGATAAAGCAGGATTTATTGTAAAGACATCAGATGATATTGATTCTTGGTTGAAATATCATATAGCATTAGTAAGTCCATTAGCTAATGGAGTACATATGGCAGAAAAGAATAATTTTGAGCTCAAAGACAATAAAGAAGCAATGATTTTAATGATAAAAGCTATAAAGGAAGGCTTTCGAGTTCTGCGAAAACTCAAATATCCAATACGTCCCAAAAGAATGAAGACTTTTTATTACTACCCAAATTTTTTGATCATTCGATTAATAAAAAAAACCATCGGAACAGAGGTTGGTAAATTGGTTTTGAGAGAGCATGCAATAACAGCTAAAGAAGAAATGAAAAAAATAGCAGATGAATTTCAGGAATTAATCAAAGAATCTGGGCTTATTGTTCCATCAATAAATGAACTGTATGAATACATCAAATAACGCTTATTGTTTTTCCTTCACTTTTCTTATAATGAGTTTTATAATTCCTGTTATTGGATTTAATGCTGGTACCTCTGATATGTACTTTTCATACTCATCCCCAAATTTTTCTATTAAGTTTATATTTGCTGATAAAGCATCCAAATGAGTTACTGGTATAATAGGAGCAAATAGAATAATAACAATCCAATGTTGTGAGATAAAAGCAAAAGCTAAGCTTATTAAAATTCCAGCAAAATATTGAGGATGTCTTATAATAGAAAAAATACCAGTTCTAACTAATTTCTGAGTTTTCATATAAATTTCACCCTTCCCTACTTGTCCTTTTCTTCGAAATTCAATTATTGGTAAAATACCAAAAATACCAGATAAACCAAGTATTGAGTAACCCATATATGCTAGAGCATCTATTTGATAGTAGTTATTCCATAAAGTATACGTTAGAACACCCTGAGTTATAACACATACTATTAAAATTATAACGGGAAGAAACGGTCTCTGATGTACATCTGATTTCTTCATTTCTTGATTCATCCTATAGAAATAATTGATAGAATATTTAAATTGTCCAAATTCTTCTCTAGATTTAGTTATTTTTATCTAATTTTCCTACAGGTGCAAGATATACAGCAAATTCATCTTCACCATCTAATTCTAGAATCTTATCTACTATTTCTTGATTGTAAGCAGCAATTGCGCAAGTACCTAATCCAAGTGCACCACAAGCTAGATAGAGATTTTGACAAATATGACCAGCTTCTATGGCTATTACTTTACTAGAGGGGATGCTGTAACGCCATTCCATTCTGTAAGGTATAGCAGCCCAGACGAATATTACGTTTCCTTTTAGAATAAATGGTTGATAAATCATCTTCTTTATTCCTCCTACATCAGAATCATCAAATGATTGCTCAAATAGTAGTTTCTTATCTTCCTCATTATATGATTTCTCAAAAAGTAGTTTGTGTTCAATTCCAAGATATCTATAAACTCCAGGTTCTAATCCTTCAACTTTTAAAACAATAAGATATGTTTCATATGGATGTCTTGATCCTCCAGAAGGAACAGGTTTTTTTACAGAAGAACCATGATGCTTATCTATTTTGAACACACCTTGGGTTGACCATAAAAGGAAAGAAAGTTCATCTAGAGACATTATTTCTTCATTGTACACTCTAATGCTTTTTCTATTTTTGAGCGTTTCAAATAAAGAGGTTTCTTTTCCAACGGAAATATCATCAATTGGTTTTAGATCAATTAGCTTTCCATTTTCAGGATAAGGTTTCTGTAAAGGAGGATTTGGGACTTTTTTCTGTTGATCAGTTTGAAAGCCTTCTGGGAATTTTTCTATATCATCATCAAAAACTTTC
>JAEOTG010000382.1 GCA_016839985.1 Candidatus Heimdallarchaeota archaeon
AGATTTGAACTTGGGGTGGAAGCATGCTACAGTCTGGACAGGGGGACACAATATAGTAGTTCTCTTTACAAAAAACTTGAATTCTTATTAAAACAATGAGGAATAAAAATGAAATTTTCACAAACTGGAACATTCAGGGAAAATTTCCTAGAAGAGTCTACAACTCTTAATCTAAAGGAACAAATACATGCTATTTTATTAGATAAACTAGATTATTTTATAGGATTTATAATTAAAGAAAAATTAGAAATAATTGATGATTATGTTGAGAATCTTACAAAGAAATATCAAGGATTAGTAGAAGAAGATTTGTTGGAAAATGCAACTAGTGAAATTGAAGAAATTTTTACAAAGTACGAGAATCTAAATCAATTTCCGGATTTGAATAAAGCTTCTTTAAACTATCTTTTCTATCTTTTGCAGTTGAAAGATAAAGATGAATGGGATAATGATGAAATTGAAATCTCAATGAGATCTCTAATAGAAGCTTGGGTTTTCCCTGCTTATTATTATTTAGAAGCTTTAACAGAAACTATTGAAAGAGAAGACGCTGTGAAACTTTACAAGAGATATATAACTCAATATTACAAAGACCATCCCTCACCAGATAGAGATGAATCTTTTAGTCTAGAAAAAATGTTAGAGAAACGTCTTTCAGGAGACACAACTTCATCTGAATGGGTTATGGTACATGCTATGTTAGAAGAAGGAAAATACGCTTTCAAGAATGAGAATTGCCCAACTTGTGTAGATGCAATGACAGATCTTCCTGATGTAGAATTGAAATATCTTGCTTGTTGTTATGGTGATTATGAGAAATTCAGATCTTACTATAGTGATCATATAATTCTAACTATGGAACATACATTAATGGAGGGAGATCCATATTGTTCTCGAGTGTTATATGATATCCGAATTGATTATGATTTACGTCATCCTCCAAAGGAATTCTGGGATAATTTTGAACCTGGAAACGAAGAGGAAGCTATGAAATATTACAAAAAATAACAGAATATTTTCTATTTTTAAAACCTATCCACTCATGGATTGCTATATATTTATTCTGAATAATCCTTTTAAATAGATGGACTTTTTAAAATTCTATGAAAAGGCTTCGTACATTCGATATAATGAGAGGTATAGCTATATTAGTAGTAGTACTCGGTCACAGAATATATTGGGATTATTATAGGCAAAATGCAGGTGCTTTAAACACTATTAATCCAGCTCTTGTAATATTCACAATGGTACTTACTATGGCTGGGATATTTTTCTGTATTAGTGGAGCAGTTAATACTTACGTAAACTTCAGTCGATTAAAGGAAGGAAAGCTATCACCAAAGCAAGTTTTAATCAAAAGTTTGATTACAGGTTTCATGTTAATTATTATTAGTGTCTTTTTCAGATATCTTCTTCTAAGGACTACTGATGATTTGGTAAGTATTATTCAAGGAACAACTATGATTCAATGGTGGAATGAAACTGGGGTAGTACCCTATGCCATCCTTTATGGGGTATATCCTATCAAATTCAATTTCATCATCTTATTCTATATGGGTACTCTTTCGATGATTGGATATTCAATCATATCCGTTTCAATTATACTTGTACTTTATCATAAGTATAAGGGTCTAGAAAATACAAAAAGTCTGCGAAGACTTTTTCTTATTTTAGGAATAGTCATTTTTCTAACGAGTGCATTAACGTACCAATTTCTGTGGGGACCTGTGAAAAGTGCGTGTGATAGCGGGAATATTGTTGTTGCAATCTTCGCAGCACCTCTGGTTTATGCAAAGTTTTCAGTTTTTCCATATTTAGCATTTGGTTTCTTTGGAGCATTCTTTGGAGTAGGTTTCGCTGATAAAAATATTGAGCCTAAAAAAGTTTTAAGACAAATGTTGTTGTTTTGGACAATTTTACTCGGTCTTGGGATAATAGTTTTAGGAATTTGTATCTCTATTGGACTTAATGATCCATCGATTTTTGGCTCTTGGTACTACGCTTGGGGTCAGATGTTTCTTCAACTAGGAATGTACTTCCTCTTATTCTGGTTGGGAATGAAATTCATCGATTATCAACCTGAAGAAAAAATACAAAAACGTATGAAATGGTTTAATTGGTTAGATATAATTGGTAAAGTAACATTTACTGTGTTTATTTTTGAAGGTGTTCTTGCTGTTAGTCTGCAAAGAATTTTTGCACCTATATGGCCTAATTGGAATGCTACTTTCGGTAACATCACTCTATTTGGGTTACTTAATCTAGCTGTATGGATTGTAATTATTCTAATCTGGAAACAATTCAAATACATAGGTTCAGTGGAATGGACAACTACTTGGTTAATTCAGAAAATTTCAGGTCAAAAATCCAGTAAAATGGATCATATAAAATCTGAAACGGTTGTTGATAGTTAATAGGAATCAGATTGGGATTAATAGCTTCTTGTGTACAAAAAATCAAGCAAAATGGAAAAAATACAAACGTAATTTGTCTTTCCATTTTATTTTTTACTCTTTTTAATCATATGATAGATTTAAATACCCTACACTTATTTCTGACTAAAATTACTTTTAGGTAATGTATATGAAAAAACGAATTTTAGTACTATTAATATCCTCTGAAGTCTGTCCCACAGTTAATTATGATGAAATATAACAAGATTTGATGAGTGTTTCTGGTTAATAAGTGGAAGAAGAAACTTCTTCAGCAATAAATTCCAGAATTTAGGTTTATCTTTTCGACTGACAATCTTTTTATTTCTTCTGTTTCTTTTGTCATATATCTCTAGAGGTTTAGATATGAAAGTTGTTGTTTTAGGAGCAGGATATGTAGGAAATGTTATTGCAAGAGATTTAGCAGAAGATCCCTCAACTGAGGTTTCAATAGTTGATATTAACCAAGAGGTTTTGGATAAACTGACACATGATTATGATCTTAATGGAATATGTGCAGATTTATCTGATCCCAAAATAATCAAAGATATAGTGAAGGATTTTGATTTAGTAATTGGAGCTCTTCCTAGTTTTATGGGCTATAAGTCTCTCAAAGCTGTAATTGAAGCAGGAAAGAACATAGTAGATATCTCATATTACGAGG
>JAEOTG010000383.1 GCA_016839985.1 Candidatus Heimdallarchaeota archaeon
ATCCTTACAGAGATTTGACAAAAAAAGAATTCATGTCTGTTTGTAGACAAATGAGTATTCTTAGGTATGTGTTCTTGAATGAGGATAATACAATAAATTCTTCTAGAAAAGGACTATTATATTATTTCGAAAACTTGAGTACAATTCCTGATACCAGAAGTTATTTTGTCATTGATACAATTTCTAATCAAAGAGTAGGATCATTAGATGAGGAGTTTGTTGCATTAAATGGTAGTGATGGGGTAACTTTTATCATCAAAGGTGAACCATGGAGAATTATATCAATAGAAAATAGAAAAATTTTTGTTGAGCCTACTGGAGCATTAGATGCAGCTATTCCTGGGTGGCAAGGAGATTTAATGCCTGTACCATATGAGGTTGCTCAGGAAGTTGGTTCATTAAGGGAATTTATCTCTAACAAGTTATTTGAAAAAGTAAATAAACATGAGATAGTTGAAGAATTAAAGAAAAAATATCCAATTGATGAAAATTCTGCTTGGGAAATGATAGAGATAATTAAGAAGCAAATTAAGTATGGTGTGGTTCCTACAGATAAGAGAATATTAGTTGAGTTTAATAATGATGCTTTGATACTTCATACATGTTTAGGAACTAAAGGAAATGAGACATTAGGGAGATTATTTTCAACCATTTTAGCCGCTAAAATAGGTTCTGTTGGATTAAAAACAGACCCATATCGTATCATTCTTCATCTACAAATAATGGATACTGATTTGATAGAAGAAGTATTATTCAAAACAAAACCTGATTCAGTTGAACCTTTATTAGAATTAAACTTGTCCAATTCAAAATTATTCCAATATAGATTCATTCACGTTGCTAAAAGATTTGGCGTTATTAGAAAGGATGCTGATTATGGTAAAAGTTGGTTGAGTAGGATTATTGATTTATATCAAGGAACACCTGTTTGGGAAGAGACTTTAAGAGAGATAAAGACAGATAAGTTGAATGTTAGAATAGTAAAAGAATTGTTTGAAAAGTTACAAAATAAAGACATTGATATTATTTTTAGAAAAGGACTATCACCTTTAGGAAAAATAGGGATTAAAGAAAGACCAGAATTGGTTGGACCTGGAAAACCTGATTTACAAGTCTTGGATATTTTTGAAAAAAGATTGAATGATAAACGTGTACTTTTGATGTGTTTAAATTGTGCTGATTGGTCTAGAACTTTTAGAATTAAAGAATTACCTGAAGAAATTAAGTGTAGTAAATGTAAAGCAAAACTTATCGGAATGGTTAGACCAACCCAAACAGAATATCTACATATAATCAAGAAAAAATCGAGAGGATCACCTTTAACAACAGAAGAAATGAGAAAATTTGATAGAATTGAAAAAACTTCTGATTTAGTTATTGTTTATGGACCTAGAGCAATAAAGACTTTAGCAGTTCGTGGAATTGGTCCCAAAACTGCTAAGAGAGTATTAAGAGGAATGTATAGCACAGAAAAGGATTTTGTGAAGGCTTTGTTAGATGCTGAAAGACAATTCATCAGAACAAAAAGATTCTGGGGATAATTTATTATATTTTATTAAAAAAATTATTAGACATGAAAATTAGAATTCATGTTTTTATTTCTGGTAAAGTTCAAGGTGTATTTTTTAGAGCTAGTACGAAAGCTGTGGCAGATAGTTTAGGAGTCAAAGGCTGGGTAAGAAATTTACCTGATGGTAAAGTTGAAGTTATGGCTGAAGGAGAAGACGATATCATCGGAAACTTTGTTGAGTTCTTAAAGAGAGGACCACCTACTTCAAGAGTAGATAATGTAAAAATTGATACTCTTGATTATACAGGAGAATTTGAAAAATTTACAATAAACTTCTAATTGATAAATATAAGCCCGGAAAAAACAAAAATCAATTATGAAGATAGTCTATATGTTAATGCTTTTTCTTGCGTTAGCACTGCTTTTTTTTATTAATGAATCTATAAGATGTGAATCGAATTGGGTAACTCCAAAAGATAATCCTGAAATAATTGAAGGCAGTCCATACAATGAAGATGTGAAAAAAAAGTGCAAAAATTATTGTTTGAATGAATATCAAAGCAATACTTATGGATTACAAGTAGTATATGACTTAAAAAATGATGTATTCTCAAAAAAATCTAGATGTCTTTGTGATTCAAATAATTGTAATCCTACTGGTGTTCCTAATGTTACTTGTAAACCTAATATGGTATATACCTTTGAACAAAATCCTTCAGAAAAAATAGATAAGGCGTGTAATGATCAAGAATATAAAAAAACGGGTGTTTTGACTTGTAATATGACTGATAGAAGTGGACATTTAATTGAGGCTTGTGTAGTAGTTGAAGAAAAAACTATTTTAAGAGAATTTGAAATATGTAAAGTTTGTAAAGAATTTTCACCGAAAGTAACTAGAACATTGACTTGTGAAATAGAGGATTTTTCAGACAAGTTTTTAAGATATTATATTTCTGAAAATTTTACAGAGAGGTTATTAGGCACTCCTATCAACGATGAAATAGTCAATATTTGTGTATCAATGTGTAAAGAAAAGTATGATTCTACGACTTATTTGTTAGAAAAAGTGGGAGAAGATACATCTAATTGTTTTTGTGATATTAATAATTGCAATCCTTCTAGTTAGAACGAAAATAGTTTATTTGATAAACCCTATATAATTATTGATAACATGGAAGTACCTAAAAAATTTGAATTAAATCTTGATGACTATAAAGTCTATTTTGACAACAACAAAAAGACTCATGTATGTGAAAACAAACAAACTGGCGAAAAAACAAACATAGGATTTTTTGGAATTCTATTACAAATGGGTATAATTAAAACAATAGATGGAAGCAAAGATGACATGATGAAAACTATCTTAGATAGGTTAGGAAGTTTAGAATCTAAACTAGAAGATTTAACTAATAGAATCGATGGAGTATCGAGTGTTCCTGAAGAAAATGTATCCGAAGAGACTGAGAATATTCCTGAGGAAATAGAACAGCAAACACCAAATATTCAAGATAGAATTATAAAGAATGTTTTGGAAAAGTCTGATGAACGTGAACAAGTAGAAGAAATAGAAACACAGAATGAACCTCCCCAGCCTAAAGAACCAGAATCTGATGTTGTAGTAGAGTCAAATGAAGAAATTGATAACTGGTCAGCTATTTAAGTCAACTTCTTTTGTACAATACCCCATACTTGAGCTTGGATTTCTTCAACCGGTTTTTTACCATCAATTATAAACCATTCTTTTCCATAAGGTGGATTATTAGCCATTTCTAGGAAACCCTTTGATACTTTTTGTCTAAATGTTTCTACTGGTTTCTCTTCTTTCATATCTAGAAACTTTTGAAGTCCTTCTTGTTTTGTTCCTCTTGTAGAAGCTGTGACATCTGGAACATCCAATAGAATTACTAAATCTGGCTTGATAATTGGGTCTTCAATACAAATTAACCAATCTTTAGAAAGACCTAATGTTGATTGATAAGCAATATTTGAATAACAATATCTATCTGTAATAACAATCCAATTCTTTCTTAACCATTCTTTTATTCTTTTTTGATATTGTACTCTATCTGCAGCGTAAAGCATAGAAGCTGTTTCAGGGTCAAGTTCTATATTTCTAGATATCCAACCTTTGATGAGTTTACCTATATCAGTCTCGTAAGAAGGAAAACCTATTGTTACGACCTGTCTATCCATGTTTCTTAACATATTTGCTAATAACTGTATTTGAGTCTTTTTCCCTGCTGAGGTTATTCCCTCAAATGCTATGAATAATCCTGGCATATGGACCGGCTGAGATTTGAACTCAGGACCTTTCGGTTATCAGCCGAACGCTCTGACCAGACTAAGCTACCGGTCCCTTCACTTATTTTAATAATAGGCATTTTAATATTTTAACCCTGAATGAAAGTTGAATAATTAAAGAAATTAATAAATTTCCTATAATTGTATTAATTTTTTATGGGCCGGTATATCAACGGTAGATAGCCTGTCTCGCACACTTGTTAGTGTAAAGGAGGCTGAGGGTTCAATTCCCTCCCGGTCCATATAATTAATTAGAAATTCAGAGAAATCTTCTAAGAAACTTATAAAATTTAGATTCTTTTCTTGTTTCAATTCTTACAAGTTTGTAAAAATTATACACAAAAAACCCTATGAGAATCCATACGAATCCTGTGTTTATTGCCTTTTCATCTACAAATATTAAAAGGATAAGAGGTAAAAAAACTCCAGCTATCGAAGAGTAAGGATAAAATGGAACTTTATAAGGTCTTTTCAATTGAGGGTCTGTAACTCTAAGAAACAATACACTAGCACATACCATTGATATAGTTATCAAATAACCAAATCCAGCAATAGAAGCTACATACTCTACAGCACTTGTCATGATCAATAAACCAGAAATTAATCCACTTATTATAACAGCCATAAATGGAGTTCCAAAATCTCGACTTATCCTCCCCATAATTTTTGGCATCATCTCATCTCTGGAAAGCGCGTATAAATTTCTGCTAGCAGCTATAAGTCCAGCGTTCATTGAAGTTAAAGTGGCAAAACTTGCTGCAATGACTATTAATGGAGTTAATGGTCCGCTAATACCTAAAAATGTTTTTTGATTATCTAGTTCAAAAGGAAACTTAACACCAATTATCATTATAGAAGTTGTAATATAGACAATAGTTACAATGACTATACAATAGATGAAAGA
>JAEOTG010000384.1 GCA_016839985.1 Candidatus Heimdallarchaeota archaeon
GGGAAGACAGTTGAGTAAAATCCAAGTAATTCATGTTTTTCTATATTTAGTGGATAGAATCCTCCTTTATTTGCAAACCAATCTTCATAGTTGAATCCTGTGATTCCAACATATATTCTCTGTTCGGACATTACACTCATCTTAACGGAAAGTTTTAAGTTAATAAAGAAGATTAATACTATAAATTTTGCGAATTGCGGATGAAACTATTAGAATCTATTTAAAATAAAAAAACATCTTTTACTTGCCAATAAAAGGCACCCCTTGCCCGAGAGGAATAAGAGTGGCCGGGCAACAACATATATACCAGCTACGCCACTTCATCCTCTTACTTAATCGGGCTTTTTTTCCTTTATTTATTTTTCGTAATTATATGAAGTCACAAATAAAAAGTTATAAATTCACTTGTTATCAGACGCATAGAAGGTGTATTGTAAATGGACACTTTAGAAGTTTTATCCAAGCACATGCTTGTTGATGGTTTCCCAATGGTTCTTGATCTGCAAAAAAGTAAAGGTTGCAGACTTTATGATAAAAAGCATGATAAGTATTTTCTGGATTTCTTTTCATTCTTTGCTTCTTCCCCTGTTGGCTTAAATCATCCTAAAATGCTTGAAAAAGATTTTTTGAAGAAGATAACTAAAGTAGCAATTCATAAACCAAGTAATTCTGATTTTTATACTGAGGAAATGGCAGAATTTGTTGATACATTCAGTCGTGTTGGGATTCCGGATTTCTTACCTAATCTATTTATTATAAGTGGAGGAACTTTGGCAGTTGAAAATGCATTAAAAGCAAGTTTTGATTGGAAAGTCAGAAAAAATTTTGTTAAAGGTATTGAGGGTGAATTAGGAACAAAAGTTATTCATTTTCAACAAGCATTTCATGGTAGATCGGGATACACACTCTCATTAACAAACACTCATGATTCTCGCAAAATAAAATACTTTCCTAAATTCAAAGACTGGCCAAGAGTTATTAATCCAAAAATAACTTTTCCCCTTTCAACCAATTTAGAAAGAGTAAAGATTTTGGAAGAACAGAGTTTATCTCAAATAAATGATGCTATTGACAAATATGGTGATGACATAGCAGCTTTGATTATTGAGCCTATTCAAAGTGAAGGGGGAGACTCCCATTTCCGACAAGAATTCTTAGAGGAACTTCGAGCTATTACTTCACAAAAAGAAATTATGTTTGTTTTTGACGAAATTCAAACTGGTATTGGTATAACAGGTAAATTTTGGGCTTTCGAGCATTTCGGTAATGCTAAACCAGATATTCTTTGCTTCGGAAAAAAGATGCAAACATGTGGAATATTAGCTTCTAATAGAGTTAAAGAAGTTCAAAATAATGTATTTGAAGAAAGCAGTCGAATTAACAGCACATGGGGAGGAAACTTGGTTGATATGGTAAGAGCGACACAATATCTTAACATCATTGAAAAAGAAAATCTAGTCTCTAATGCTGCTACTAATGGACAATATATGTGGAAACAGTTATATGCGATTCAAGAAGAATTTCCTGAATTAATTACAAATACTAGAGGAAAAGGATTCATGAACGCTTTTGATATATCCTCATCAGAAAAAAGAGATGAACTCAAGAAAATTGCATACAAAAAGCAATTATTATTACTTGGTTGTGGTGAAAAAACAATTCGATTCAGACCTTATCTTGACACTCAAAAAGATATAATAGATGAAGGTATGAAAATTCTAAGAGAGTCTATCAAAGAAATTTAACTGTAATCTGTTTTTTCTTACATTTCCCTTTTTATATTCTCCTTCTAAATTCCTTTATTCTTAATTATTTTGCGTTTTAAAGGACTTAGAACAAAAAGTCTTAAACACAAAACTCTTTAATACATACCCTTCTCGATAAGTAAGTTTAAAACTTAAACTAAAATTAAAATCAAGGTGAAATTATGCCTTTAGTAGAATGCGTACCGAATTTTAGTGAAGGAAGACGTGAAAAGATTGTAGGAGAAATAGTTACAGCTATAAAGAAAGCTGGAAAAATCCTTCTTCTTGATAGTAGAATGGACCCTGATCACAACAGAGCTGTAATAACGCTAGTGGGAGAACCAGAAGAATGCATCAAAGCTGTCTTTGCAGGTTGTAAAAAAGCTGCAGAATTAATTGATATGGATGAACATTCTGGAGAACACAATCGTTTTGGAGCTACAGATGTCATACCCTTCATTCCAGTCTCTGATATAACTTTGGAAGAATGTGCAGAATTAGCTGCTAGACTTGCCGAGAAAATTGGTAAGGAACTCAAAATACCTACATATCTTTATGGAGCTGCCGCTAAAATGCCAGAAAGAGAAGTTTTACAGAAATATCGTACTAAAGATTTTCAATATGAACAATTAAAAGAAGTCATCAAAGATGATCCAGTTTATAAACCAGACTTTGGTCCAAAAACTCTCACTAAAGCTGGTGCTACAAATGTTGGAGCAAGAAACTTTCTTATTGCTTACAATGTTTATCTTGATACTAATAACATGGATATAGCTAAAGAAATCGCTCGAAACATCCGTTTCAGTGGTGGAGGTTTAAGGTATATCCAAGCGGGAGCAATGAATATTGAAGATAGAGGAGTAGTACAAGTTTCCATGAATATTACAGATTACAAAGGAACACCAATTCATCGAGTTTTCGACATGGTGAAAAGAGAAGCAGCTCGGTTTGGAGTAAATGTAACAGAATCTGAAATATATGGAATGCTTCCAGTGGATGCATTAATTGCTGCTGCAGAACACTATTTGCAGTTAAACAAATTTGATAGAAAACAGATAATAGAGAAGAGGTTGTATTGAAATGGGTAGAGAATTAATAGACATGAAAATAACAGAATTTTTAGATGAATTAGCAAGTGATGCTCCAGCTCCTGGTGGAGGTGCAGCTGCGGCTATTGCAGGTGCTATGGGAGCTGCTTTAGGAAGTATGGTTGCTCGTTTGACAATTGGAAAAGAAGACTATGCTGATGTTGAAGATTTATTCAAAGCCAAACTAGAAGAAACTGAAAAACTTCGAGTAAAATTAACTGAATTAGTTGATTTAGATGCTAATGCTTTTAATGGTGTTATTGCAGCTTTTCGATTACCAAAAGATACTGAAGAACAAAAAGCCGCAAGAGCTGCGACGATTCTTGAGGAATATAAAAATGCTGCAGAAGTTCCTATGGATACCGTTCGAGCTTGTAAGAAAGTAATAGATCTTTTAATTGAAATGGGTACTAAAGGAAACAAAAACGCTGTTTCTGATATTGGTGTGGGGGCTCTTTGTGCTTTAACAGGTCTTAAATCAGCAATTCATAATGTGGAAATTA
>JAEOTG010000385.1 GCA_016839985.1 Candidatus Heimdallarchaeota archaeon
ATATGGATGATTTTCCGTCCCTAAACCAGGAAAATTGTAAGTTGTGAGATTTTCATCTGAAATAATTCTAATTGGTGGATGTTGAATTAAACTATTTAGAGTTATAGTGGCAATTTCATTATTTCCACATCTTGTACTTACCAAGGGTATACTAGGGTTCATAGAATAAGACACAATACTCAATAGTATAATTACAACTATTGTTTTCAGTTTCATTCTGTACACTTAAAGAAACCCATTTTACTTTCTCTAATCTTTATAATATAAACAAGGTTAGAAATAAAACTTTCCTCGTATTACTCAATAACGAACCATTCTTGTACATTCATCCCATAAGCTAAACTATCTTCTTCTTCCAAATTACCTAAAAATTGATTTTGTTCATCTGTTAAAGGATTAGTGCAAGCGTGTTTAAAGACTCTATGAAGTTTCTTAAAGTTCTCGTAATGATGAGTCACCCTTTGTTCTGCATAATCTCGTGCTCCCCAAGTTGAAATTAGGAACTCCCAGTCAGAGGATGATAAGAGGAATAATTCTCTACCCATTTGATTGATTATCCTTGTAACATTTTCAAAATAACTGTGATATTTTTCTCTATATTCTTTAACAGCTTCTAGATAAATTTTTTCACATTCATAGATATATTTCCAACACCATTGAGTATCTTGATTTAACCAAATCCAGTGAAAATTACCTTCTCCCCAGCTACCCTCTGGAAGAGAGATGATCTTTTTCTTATCTGGTGGATATTTCTCCAGATATTTAGATCCTGTAATTGTTGATATTTCTTCATCCTCATTAACTTGCGTTATCACTCTTTCTAGAAAACCAATGGCTTCAAACCACCAATGACCAAAGAGCTCAAAATCAAAAGGAGCAACATTTATACCTGGTGTTTTCGCTTGATTATAATAATTCAGTAGATTATCTTTAGCTATCTTAACAAAGTGTGCTGAGTTTTCATCTAACCTTTCCACAACTTTATCTGGTTCATAAATTTCTTTTTCTCCTAAATCTACATCTTTTCCAGTTACTCGCCAATATCTGTGTCCTGATTGATGATGTTTCTTATGAAACTCTAAATACCAACCATCTCCTGGAAAACCTATATCTCCACTCCACACAAGAACACCAGTTTTATCATCTCTTGTGAAGAAGCTTACTTTGTCACTAGCATAATATGGTCTGTAGATAGACTCGTCAGTTCCTTTCAGTTCTTTTTTCTCTTTTTCAAATTGTTTCCAGAGAAGTTGTAAAGCATCAAACCTTTTTAGATATGCTCCTATTCCCTCTCCTCCTCTTAATAAGGGTGTATCAACTATGAAATATTTTATGCTATTCTTCTCAAGGAAATGTTCTATTCCTTTTCTCTCTATTTCTTCACCTGTAATTGGATTCTTCCATTTATAACTTGGTCTATAAGCTAGTTCTGGTAACCATATTCCTTGTGAATTTTCTCTCCCAAATAGTTTCTGATAAATTGCTTGTCCTGCACGTATCTGTGCATTTACAGTTTCTTCTTTTCCTAATAGAGGAAAGTAGCCATGAGTTGCACCACTTGAAATAATTTCTATAGCATTTTTATCTTGAAGATATTTGTACCCTCCTATCAGGTCTTTATAGAACCTTTCTAGGTATTGCTCTTTAACTGAAGAATAATAATTAGCCCAGTTTTCTGCAAGTTTTGAGTTTTCAGATTCCCCAACCCAGTTAAAGTAATCCTTATCTTTGTAACTCGCATTTATTCTATCCTGCAGATATCCTGCAAAACCTTCCTTGAATCTTGGATGTGCTAATTGTTCTCCTAAAACGGGAGTAATACCAACTGTCAGCATCTCAGTATATCCTTTTTGCTCATATAGATTAGCTAACATGGATAAGGTCGGAGTGTATGTCTCTGCAGCTGCTTCCCAAATCCAGTTTTCTCCATGTGGCCATACCCCTTGCTCTAATACCCAAGGTAAATGTCCATGTAAAATAAAATTGAGATATCCCTTTATCATTGTTATATGCTATAATCTGTTACTTTTTAATTTTATTGTACGGAAAGAAATTATTTAGTAAAGATTGTAGGGATAATACTTCCTTATTAAAAAATCTCTATTGCAGTTAGAACAATATATTCGTTGAGTATCAACCTTTTCTCCACACTTCAAACATTCAATAGATTTATTTTTTAATTTTTTCTTTCGATTTTCCCTATTTTTGATATTAAAATTAAAATCTTTTATTTCTGGAAATTTGACAAGAATGAAAGATATTGTTACAAATAAAACAAGAAACAATAGAGAACCTAAGATTATGAAAAATACTGCATCTAGAAGTGGATTACTAAAAATACTCATTCATCATCAGTACTTATAGTTTTTTTTCCGTTATCTCTTCATCTATTTTTTCCACTTTATTAGTTATTGTATCCATCAATTTTTCTCTTTCTGTTTTCTCTTTAGCATATACTTTTAGTGTTATTTTATTTGGAAGAATTCCTGTAGAAACTTGACACCACATAGCTTTCCCACAAATCATCTTAACTCCATTTAAAGTGTTGATAATCTGATTTTCATTATCAGATTCATATAATCTCCTGAGAAGCGCATCAGCTTCAGAGTAAGGAGAATAAGTTTTTCTTTTTATAAATTCTTTATTTATTACATCATACTGTTCGACGAAAGTTGATAAAAATCTATGTTTTTCATCTCTTGCAAAAGATGATAATAATAAAAGAGTTGATACAAATGGCTCAGATTCATTTGAAATAGTTGGATGGATATAATTTCCTTGTTCATTAGCTCCAAAAAGAGCTCTTTGAAATTGTATTTTTCTTGATATTTCCCCTGGATATTCATTAGAGAAATCCACAGTAATGTTATTGTTTTTCAACCAATCTTCTATAGGGCAAAGAGTTTCTGAAAGAATAACATGTCCTTTATCTCTTCCTATCATTTTGTTTTGTAGTAGAATAGTTGCAACTATATGAGGTTCTATTATTTTTCCAGTTTCATCAAGGAAAATTACTCTTGAACCACTTGGATCAAAAGCTATTCCTGCATCAGCTTTAGCAGCAATAGTTGTTCTAGAAAGGATAGATAACGATGTAGGACTTGGAAGTGATTCAGGTATTCCCACTGGTTTAAACGCGTTTAAAGTAAGAACATTAAAGCCTAATTCTGCTAGAATATTAGGAAATACTTCTGCTACTGGGCCTAGTGCGCAATCAACAACAACAGAGAATTTCTGTTCTCTTAAAATATCCATTCCCAAAGCTGAACTTATTGCAGCTCGATATAGATCATTTGCTTGTTTAACCGATAAAATATCAGCAATTTTCTCTGGTTGAGATCTTTTTATTGGTTTTATTTTTTCTTTGTTGAAAATTTCTGGAAATGGTATTTCTATTCCTGTTTGATCAAATATTCTAACATTGATTTTTTCAGAAGATCTATGAGCTGAAGCAAAATGGACACCGCAATGAGCACTAAATCTTCTTAAAGCAAATTGTAGAACAGGAAGAGAACTTGCGTGTAACTCAAATACAGCTGTTCCAACACTTATGAGACCTGCATTAAATGCTCGACTTATCATTCTTGTATCTTTTCTGAAATCTCGAGCGGAAACAACAACTGCTTCTTCTCCTCCTAGGTGAGTGCCTAAAATAGCACCAAGTGTTGACGCAACTTCAGGAATAAGTTCACTTGCTGTCCCTGCTAATCTGTTTTTTCTTTTTAAATCTGAAAAATCTAGTTCTCTGTTTTCTTGCATCTATTATGAGTTATATTTTATTGTTTTTAAGTTTGTTTCAAGATTGATTTTCTTCATTCTTATTTCTTTTAAACATATTCCAGAAATCTAATTCGGAAAACAAGGAAGAGTGAACAAGCTTCTTAGCAAAGAGAATTAGGACAACTATAACAATTGTACAAATAGCTGAAAGTAAACAGAACTCACATAGTTTCTTTATCACAAAGATTTCAATTATTGTCAAGTATACTGAGAAAAGAAATCCCCATAAACCTGCTACAGGTAGAAAAAAGCTTAACCAATATTTGTTTTTAGTGTATTGTGACAGGAATAAGATAACTATCACAAAGAGATAAAAAAGCATCCCCCAAAAACTTACATGAACTCCCAGAAGTTTAGCGAATTTACTCGTATTTACCGTTTCACATTCAAAGATTCCTCCTTGAATTGGACAATAGAATCTTCCTGTTAATTCAGAGTAGAAAAGATAGAGTGAATCCAAGAATCCAATTAAAGTAAAAATTATTGAGATTCTGAGTAGAAGGTTACTTTTCTCTGTTTTACTCATTTTTAACACTTTAAATAGCAACTTATTTAAATGATATCCTCTATAATTATTATTGGTAGGTAATAGAGGGGTTCTAATTGCCGTTGAAAGAGTTGGATTGTTCTAATTGTGGAACTAAAGTAAGAAAGAGAATAAGTGAGGAGTCTATCAATATCACAAATAATCCTAAAGTTATTAGGGATGTAATCGAGGGGAAAATTAACTATTCTACATGTCCTTACTGCAAAGAAAAAATAAACCATAAAACTCATGTTCTGTTAACATATCTTGATCCTCCTAGATGGATTTGGATTGTTGATAAAAAACATCAAAATCCAGGATATCAAGAGGAATTCTTTAAGACTATAATTCCAGAAAGCTTTGAAGGATTGATAGAACAAGAAATGGTTTTTGTAGAGTTTGGAGAACCTTGTAATTGTTTACAATTTGTGTTGGATGAAAAACAACCTCAAACATGTGAAGAATGGTTAGGATTAGGAAAACTACTTACAGGTAAGAAAGCTATAGAATGTTATAAAAATGCATTAAAAATTGATGAGAAAATTCCAGAAGCGAAGAAATTAATGCACCAAGAGATGGATAAACTAAAGTCATATTCTTAGATTAAATTAGTTCTTTTATTTTATTTCTTAATTCTTCTTTACTCATATTTTCTGATTTATCTATAAAATTTTCAATTTTTTCTCTATAATCTTTGATTGCTATGTCATTGTTTAATTCACAAACATAGATACGTTCATGTTGTGAAATTTCCGGTTTTTCAAAATCGTGAAAGAGTTCTTCTGATAATTTTTCCCCAGCTCTTGCTCCAGTGATTTCTATAGGAATATCTTCTATGTCATATCCATAGATTCTGATTAATCTATGAATTATGTCTATTATTTTATATGGTTGTCCCATATCTAAAACAAAAAGCTCACCTCCTTTCCCAAGTATTGAAGCTTGAATTACCAGTTGAGCTGCTTCTGTAAGTGTCATAAAATATCTTTCCATTCTTTTGTCAGTTAGTAATATTGGTCCTCCTGATTCAATTTGTTTCTTGAAAATAGGAATAGCACTTCCGTTACTTTCTAGCACATTTCCAAATCGAACGATCAAGAACTTTGTATTATTCTGTTGGATTGATAGAATGTATTTCTCTAAAATTCTTTTGGAAATCCCCATTGTGTTAATTGGGTTAACTGCTTTATCTGTTGAAACAAAAACGAATCTTTTGGTTTCTCCTTCTATTGCTTCTTTAATTAAATTCATTGTTCCTTGAATGTTGTTTTTCACACATTCATGTGGAAAATTTTCCATCATCCCAACATGTTTGAATGCTGCACAATGATAAATTATATCGGGTCTATATTTTTGAATAATTTTATGTAATCTAGCTTTATCTCTGATATCTCCTAAAATAGGAACAAAGTTCACATTATTATAATTTTGTTTCATTTTATTAGTTAGTTCAAATAGAGATGTTTCTGCAACATCTAGTCCAATAATGTTTCTAGGAAAACATCCAGATAGCTGATAACAAATTTCGGATCCAATAGAACCTGCAACTCCAGTAATCATAATTGTGTAATCTCTGATTTTCTCCATAGATTCTTCAGTTAATACATTCTCTATTGGAGCTCGAATGAGATCTTTTACTCCTATTTTTCTAGGTGCAGAAATGGTATTGATTCGTAGATTTTGAAAAATTGGTGGTACTATCATGAAGTTAGAAGAGGTTTTTTGAATGATATCAAGAATTCTACTAATAGTTTTTCCTGGAGCTGAAGGAATTGCAATAATAGAAAGATCCACATTGTATTTCTTAACTAATTCAGGAATTTCTTCTGTACTC
>JAEOTG010000386.1 GCA_016839985.1 Candidatus Heimdallarchaeota archaeon
ACAATTTAACTTCAGAGGAAAAACAAATGAGTAAAATCGTTGTAAAGACTAGAAATTTCTTTCTAAGCAGTAAACGCTTACTACGACACACAAAGTTACCTACACGAAGAGAACTCTCTATTACCACTAAGATGAGTGCAATAGGTGTAGTTGTTATCGGTGTTATAGGATATGTTCTAAGTCTTTTATTTAACGCAATAATAGGTGCGATACAACAAAGATAAAGTGATACAAATGGCAATTTATGCTCTTAGAACTACAATAGGTCAAGAACACACTCTTAGTGAACAACTAGCACGCAGAGCAGAAAATAGACCTAAACTTCAAATTTTTTCAGTTTTAGTTCCAGGTGGTTTGAAGGGGTATATCTTTGTAGAAGCTAAATCAATTGATGATGTTGAACTCTTGGTTGAAGGAATGAGACATGTAAGAAAACGACCTAGATCTTCTAGAGCTGAAGAAATTCCAATAAATGAATTAGACCACTTTCTAATACCAAGACCAGTTATTGAAGGTGTGGATATCAATGACATAGTTGAAGTCGTTAATGGTCCTTTCAAGGGTTCAAGAGCAAGAATCTTAGACATAAACGTTGGCAAAGAGGAAGTAACCGTTGAATTACTTGCTATGGATCTTCAAATACCTGTGACAATTTCTGGTGAATCGATTCGTGTGATTGAAAAAGCAACAGAAAAAGAAAAAGAGGATGAATACCTGCTCTAATTCTATTTTTTAAATTCTATAAATTCATCTAGTGTTTTCTTCTTTTTATCTATTTCAGTAGGTTTTGTAAATGATTCTAGTTTTTGTGCTTGTATTTTCAATTTTTTCTCAACAATTTCAGCGAATTTTGAATCGTATGCGTAGAGCGTATAAACTTTTTTTGGATTTACTTTTTTAATAAATTCTAACAACTCTCTGCAATTTGAGTGCATAGAAAAAGGAAAAGCTTGTTCAAAACTAGAATAGAGAAATCTTATAGCTTGTCCAGTTATAATAGCTCTAGAAGTCTTCTTTTTATTAAGAAAAAGTGGTAGTTCCTTAGTTGCTCGAGGTAGAAGAACAACTCCATTTTCGGATTTAAAGTCCGAATCGTTTAGTGAATCAAAACTAGTCCAGTTTAATTCAATACCTTCATTTTCATATACTTTATTAATCTCACTTGTTCTAAGATCACAATAAATGTCCACAGACAACATTCCGTTTAAATACGAAATTATTTCTTGAGCTGGTCCTAAGTGTCCAATATTAATAACTGGAATACGCTCTTTTTGAAGACTTTCAGCTACCCACTTCAAAATAGATGTTTTGATTTTTTCTCTAGAATCGAAAACAAATTCTTCTAATCCATAAGTTGATTCAATAATTAGAATATCTGTTTGTTCATCCGGAATAGATGCTTTTGGGACTGTTATCATTTCATCAGTACTTAGATCTCCTGTATATAATATATTCAAATCATCAAAGTAGAACATTATCTGCGCAGCACCAATTAGGTGTCCTGCAGGGAGAAATTCAACATCAATATTTTCTATTTTAATCTTTTTATTAAATTCTACAAATTGTGTGTTTCTCACTTTTTTTGAAGTGAGTTTTTCATACAAATAACTAGCAATTTTTGTCGAATAAACCTTAATATTAGCATTTGGAAAAGCTATGGAATGGTCTGTATGTGCATGAGTTATAAATGCAGCATTACAATCTTGAGTGGCTTTAGTCGTCGTCGGATCAGCTATAAACCTTACATCATTTGTTGTATTATAAAATCTAATACCTTTATCATATTTGAAAACTGTAGGCATCTAGCTGAATCCCTTATAGTTTAATTACAGTTTCATTCTAAAACATATCATATTAAGTTTTTTTAATATTCTAGTAGATTTTTCATATGTTTTCTAATTCTTTGATTACTGTATCAGTCAAAGTTCTAAATTTTATTCCATGAATCATTGATCCCTCGAATTTCAATTCCTTTGACATATAAGCTGAAGCAGCGTTTATTGTCCCCATAAAGATACCACTAGCAATAGACTCATCCATGCAGATTGTAACATTTGGATTTTCTACTTTGCTTTCACCAGCAGAGAAATGACCATTCTCAATTTTTATGTAATAATTCTTATCATCACCTATTTCTATCTGGAACAAAAGCTGGGTTTTCTTATTCTTTTTTCGTATTTTCTCATTTTCATTACATATTTGAACCATCATTTCTAGATAATCAGGTATGTCATCGTTAGTAAAAGTGTGTCTTTTCATTTTCATTTTAATTAATGATTTCAAATCCCCTTCTTTTAGTTCTAGAATGTCAGAATATAACAAATCAGCTTCTGGTGTTTCTATAATCAAACCTAGTTCATACCCCTCACTTATTGATTCCAAGATTTTTCTTGGATGTATTTCCTTACAATCCCCTATTTTGAAAAATCTCTCAACATTATCTTTAACTACGTTTTCCATATCAATTGAAGGTTCAACAGAGGTAGTAACAATATCATCAAAAACGATATTTACTTCTTGATTATTTTGAAGCGCAATTAGTTTATTTTCTTTAATTTCTTTAATTTCTGTTTCGAGCATTATTTCTATTTTATCTTCTTCTTCGATTATTTGTAATACTTCTCTGGCTACAAGTGAATAAAGATCAGTCCCCAGCCTCTTCTTTTCACTGATGATTATAACTTCTTTATTTGCACATGAAAGAAATTCAGAAAGTTCAATTCCAATCATGTCTCCTCCTAACACAACAATTTTTTGCCCTTTTGGGATACTGCCTTTCAGAACATCTGCGTAATTATGGTATTTAATTTCCTTAATTCCATCTATCTCTGGTATTTTTGGTTTGATTCCAGTTGCTAGAACAACCGAATTAGGATTAAATTCTACTATAACCTCTTTGGAAAGTGGAGTATTAAATTCAATTTTTATTTCTAGTTTATCTATAATATATTGATAATAATTAATTAGATTCTCCACTTCTTTTTTCATTGGAGCAATTTTTGCGTGTTTCAATGATCCTCCAATTGTTGAATCACTTTCAATTATTTTCACATTATGACCTCGTAATTTAGCAATACGAGCAAACTCTAGTCCTGCAGGACCACTACCAGCAACTAGAACACTTATTGGAGTTTCTGATTTTTGGATACTTTCTTCTGAATCTAGAAGATTGGGATTAATAGAACATTGTACTTGTTGTTCTGTCATGATTTGATTTAAACAAGTATTACAGCCAATACAAGTTCTAATTGATTCAATTCTACCTTCCTTTATTTTGTTAGGAAACTCAGGATCAGCTATTAATGCTCTACCCGTAGATATCAGGTCTACTTTATTATTTTGTATAATATCTTCAGCAATATCAGGAGTATTTATCCTTCCAACAACTGCAACAGGAGTTTTCTTAAGCGCTTCTTTGATTCGTTGAGCATTGTCTACAAAACAACCTCGAGGGTAGTTCATATACGGAACAACAGGAAATCTAGGACTATCAAAAACCCCTCCTGTGACATTTATAAGGTCAATTCCTTCATTTTCTAGTATTTGAGAAATTTGAATAACATCATCAACTTCTAAGCCGTTAGTAATATAATCACTACCATTGAGTCTAACCCCTATAATGAAGTCATTACCACATCTCTTTCTTACTTCTCTAATAACCTCTACCGCTGCTCTTGTTCTATTCTCAAAAGATTGTCCCCCATATTCGTCGTCTCTTTTGTTAGTTCTTAAAGAAAAGAATTGATTTAGTAAGTAACCGTGACCAGCATGAATTTCAACACCATCGAAACCCGCTTTCTTTGCTCTTAAACATGCATTCCCATATTCTTTAACAAACTTAGAAATCTGGTTTTTTGTTAATGGAATAGGAGTTTCTCCTGACATTTCAAAAGGTACAGCGGAAGGAGCAACAGCTTGAAGACCAATCATAAATGAAGATGCTTGAGCACCAGCATGGTAGATTTGTAATAAAGCATGAGCTCCATGTTTCTTAATAACATAAACTAACTCTTTGAATTTCTTGATTCTTTTATTGCTATCTATACTTAGCATTGTAGTTGTTCCCGCTCCTCTCTTATCAAAATATGCGGCTTCAACGATAATTAAACCCACTCCCCCTTTGGCTCTCTGTTCGTAATATTTAAACAACTTATCAGGAATATTTCCTTCTTCATCTCCAAAATTAGTATCCATAGCAGGCATGATAATGCGATTCCTAATCTCTATACTTCTCAGATTGTATGGCTCAAGTAATTTCATTTTTCTTCCTCGAATTAATGGAATATTACAGAAAATGAGTTAAATAAAAAGATTTAGAGAAAAAAAAGAGAGTATCATAAACCAATTTTAGTAGCCAGCTATTTTTTGTACATCAACATAGGGTTCCTGTCCCAATATTCTGGGAATATCTTTGGACTTTTTTGCTAAAGAATACATCTTACCTAATGCTCTACCATAATCTAGAATAACCTCATCAGACCAATTTTGTGATTTTCTGTGTTCTAGATGCTCTCCTCTGGCTTTTTCAAATACTACAACATTAAGATGTCCATCATCAGTTTCTACTTTTTCAATATATTTCTGATTTTTAGATTGTATGGCTTTAACTGCTGGAATCCCATGTTCTGAGAGATAAACTACCCAATCAATTTCTGCTTCTACTAAATTAAAGGTCATATGTTTGCTGTAACCAATGCGAATGAAATATTCTTGATTGTTTTTGGAACATTAGTAAACATGATTTTCAAATCCACCGACATAGGAAAGATTTGTTGGATCAAAATCATAGATCTCACATATTCTTGATAGATATTTCATTGGTACTCTTTCTGTTTCTTCACTACTCATAGACAGGCTTCATGAATAAACATTGATATGTTTTGCGAACATCTACCAAAACTTATTATTTAGTTTAGAGTATTGATATGCAGATATGGACACAAAAGACTTGAAACTCTTCATTGAAAAGGTACCTTTGTTAAAGAAGAAAAGATATATTTTTCTCACTATCTTATATATGGTCAGCTTAATAGCTCTTTCAGTATCATTCTTCTATTTCATTAATGTAATTGAATGGTGGGGACCATTATTATCTCAAGGAATAATCAGCATAATTGTAACATTTATAGGACTTTTGCATTTTAGATTTGCTCCTAGGTTCCGAAAGAAATATGAAGAACTTGCTTATCAGAGATTTTTCTATGTCTTTATACTACCATATTTGGTTACTTGGTATGCGTGTTTTTTTCATCCAGCTTTTATTACAGGAGAAAAACTTCTTCCAATTTGGGCACAAGCATTACTTATTGTTTTTTGCTTACTTCTAATGATATTAACGAATATTCAGATTGAGAAAGCTGGTTTTTCGGTGGTAACACATGGTATGGATGTCTTTACAGTATTTCCAGAAGAAACAACCATTGTTAGAGGAAGAATTTATTCATTCATCAGACATCCTCTGCAATTTTCATTACTGATGGGAGGATTTGCAATGGGATTCATTAGCAATACTTGGATGGGCTTAGTAATATCAACTTTTCAGCTTGTTCCTAGTCTTATAATTGGATTCAGAGAAGACCGGGAATTGATTGCTCGTAGCGGAGATGATCACAAGAGGTATATTAAACAAACAGCTCTTCTTTTTCCAATTAGGAAACTCACAAGTTTCTTGAAGTTATTATTTTTAGGAAAATAGAAAGGGTATCTTATTGTTAGGTACTCTTTACTTTCTAGGAACCCATTTTCCAATAAGGGAGACAATACAAGAAGGGAGGTAAAATTCCTTCATCTAAAACAAAGTCTTGTACTACTAAATTTCAATTTCTTTCTTTCTCTTTATTTCGTAATATAGTCTCTCTTTAGAGATCTTTACAAATGATTCCATATCTGGAACCTTTTCAACCTGTGGATAATCATCTATTGATTCAAGCTCATTAAGAGTTCCTTTGTTTTCAATGAACTCTTCCATCCAGTTTATGCATTTCATCACATGTTTTTTCTGTTCTTCTATTCTTTTTATGTTCGTAATCTCACCATGACCTGGAATGATTATTTCAGGAGACAATAGTGCTATTTCTTCCAAAGCCTTTATCCACTGATATATATCTCCTGACGAATCTCCATAGAATGGTAAGACAATTGGCACAGAACACATCAAATCACCCGTTACTACAATTTTCTCTTCAGGGACATGGATGATACTGCTACCTAAAGTATGACCATCTAACTGCTTAATGCAAATAGTCAAATTATCGTCCTGTATTCTATATTCATTTTCGAATAGTATTGCTGGTGATACCAATTTAAAATCTGGCTGCTCTTTTTCTAGCATTTCTAACGTGTTCTTTCCCCAAATCGTGAAATCCCGCTTCTTCAATAGTTCAGAAGTAGCTTTAGATGATATTATTTCACAATCAGAAAATACTTGGCTCCCAAAAGCATGGTCAAAGTGGTGATGAGTTATTACATGATAATTAGCAGGGAGTCCTACTATTTCTTCTGCTTTAGCACGAACTTTAGCTGAGATTTTTGGATTAAAACTTGAGTCTATGAATAACAATCCCTCTTTAAGTTTAATAATGGAAATATGACCAATTATCTCTTCTACATAATAACCCCATACAGAATCTGTAATTTGTGTTAAAGCAGTCATAAATAGAATATTTTCTGCAGTATATTTATACTTAATGTGAGGTAAATCACATACAAACAATTGAATCAATTATTTAGAACTTGGACTGTAGTTTTTTGAAAGTTGCCTTTCTAGATGTTTATTATATAGCTATGGACTTCCAAGCAATCTCACATGCATTGATTATGTGTTCTTCAGACAGTTTTAGAATGCCGTTAAAATGAAATCTGAGTAGAGTTATTATGGGGATAAATGCAAATGAAATTAAGATTGGAATTGGACGATCTTGAATTATTCTATCTTGAATTCCTTTGGTGAGTAACTCTACTGTATACTTGTTTAGTTCAAAATCATCGGTATTGATTTCTTTCATCATTTTAGTTTGTTCAAACTGTTCTCGATATTGGGTATGTTCTGGATGGTTCAGATAAAAAGAGAATGAATTAATCCAAATCGCTTTGAATCGCTCTTTTATAGACATACTTGTATCGATATTTGTGAGAACGGATTCTCCCGCTTTCTTCCTTATATCACAATAAATTGCAGTCAGTAAATCATCTTTGTTTTCAAAGTAAATGTAGATTGTAGCAGGAGAAACGTTAGCTTTCTTGGCAATTTTAGAAATGGAAATGCCTGAAAATCCTAATTTGTTAGTTAGCTCTATTGATGATTTTACAATCGCATCATACTTCTTCTGATCTCGTGTTCTCATGACGATTTATAAGTAAATGTTCATTCATTTAAGTTTTTATGTTAATTGACATTTTGAGATAATATTCACAGTAGAAAAACATATAAATGAACGTTCATTCATTTATGATAAGGTTGAATCAGAGTGATAAAATATGAGTTATGTAAAAGAAAGTGAAAAACCACTAGATTCCAATAATAAATTCAAATTTCCTGATTTTATTTCGAGAATAGATTTAGAGAAAGTTAATTGTTACCTTATAGAGACAGATAAAGGTTTTATTTTAATTGATACGGGTTTTAGTAAGAGCAGATTAAAAATCGATGCCTTTCTATCAAATAAGGGGATAACCCCTGAAAATCAAAAACTAAAACTTATACTTCTTACACATGGTGACTTTGATCACACTGGAAATGCAAAATATCT
>JAEOTG010000387.1 GCA_016839985.1 Candidatus Heimdallarchaeota archaeon
TAACTGGACGAGGCGGTAGAGTAACTACGGTTTACACTGAGGAACCTCCTGACTCCGTAAAAAGATGTGGACGCAAGTCCACCATGTGAGAGCATGGCTCTTGGAACAGAAACGGAACGACCTATATTTGTTGACTATGATGCGATGAAGACGATGGTGACATTGTTGAGATAATTTGCTGAGGAAGATATAGGATACGTTGAAACGGTCAATCATCTTGGAGCAAGCTTAAATAGGGTTCTTATGAACCGGGTAAAGTGCATAGATGAATGTTACTAGGAAGGTCCTAGACGGCTTCCAAACAAAATCAGGGGTATTATCGCGTCGTCCAATTAATTTTTATT
This sequence comes from Candidatus Heimdallarchaeota archaeon, assembly GCA_016839985.1. Lineage (GTDB taxonomy): Archaea > Asgardarchaeota > Heimdallarchaeia > Heimdallarchaeales > Heimdallarchaeaceae > UBA460. The sequence goes on from JAEOTG010000387.1 coordinate 345, forward strand.
GAAAATGAAGGGATTTTTCTCTATTTTTCGTTATAAGTTTTTCTCGGTAAACTTATTAGACTGCTTTTTTAAGCTATATTGAATAGAATAGAATAGAAGTGCGGAGATGTTTAGAAGACTATTGAATATTAGGTCAATAGGAATTTTGTTTTTCTTATTGCTTAGTTTAGTAATAACAGAGTCTTCCGAATCTTTTTCAGTAGTTGCTAAGCAAAACAATAACAAAGATTTTTATTATTCGAATTCCTTTAATGCAAATTTCTCTGCAAGTTTAGATTCAACAGAAATTGTAAGAGGAGTAGATAACCTTCTTATTTATTTTCAATTCACATATGATAATGGATCATTTATTCCAGATGCGACGATACAATACAATATAACAAATCTATCTGATGATCTTGTTTATGAGAGAGAACTACTAGTTAACTCTACTGAAATTTTTAATGAAACAGTAGTTTGGTCTACTTTTAATAGTCAACCTGAGGGAAATTATAGTTTTGTAGCTCTTGCAAATAGCACTTCTACAGAGGTTTATGTTAAGTATATTTCATTTAATCTAACAGTTCTCCCAACAGGAAGTGTGAGAATGTACTTCCCTATAAATCCATCATATTTGACACGTAATATTATCAATGATGTAAGTTATATTATTACAAATATTGGAGGTTCAACAGTTACAAATGTTACAATTTCAAACATTGAGACATCAGGAACCACTGGTTCAATAAGTACTTTTATTGATTCTTTTGAATTAGTACTAACAGAGGGAGAATCACATTATGATGAGATAAGATTCAATCCAGAAACTTTCCTATATAAGAAATTCTCTTTTATTTTTTCCTATAGAACGATTGATGAGCCTGAGGTTCAAATTCTTGGATCAAGTGACCATTTAGATATAATTGTCATGCCAGATATTGTAGTAAATAGTGTGAATCTGCCAACAAACGCTACTATGGGTGATACATGTGAGATTCATTATACAATAACGAATAATGAAAATGGAATTTTAAGAGTAGTTCCTTTTGTTGAAAGTGTTAATATTGAATTTGAAGAAAGTGGCTTACCAAATTCTATTCAAATAATATCTGGTAGGAATGATCTTATATTATCAGGAGAACCTCACACTCAAGGTACAACTTCCTTCAGATTTTGGATAGATTTAGAATGGATTACTATTTCAGAGACCAGATGGTATTCAAACCTTCAACCTACAATTTTTACATTTATCACCGTTTTTCCACAAGAAGGAATTAATCCACCTTTTAATCCTATAATTACTTATGTTATTATTATTACTTCCTTGTTTATTGGAATAGCATATTTTTCTAGGGACATAGTTCAAGGAGTTGCACAAAGAGCTCGAGCTAGTGTTCATAGAACATATCCTGCAACATTTTATGCTCTAGAAACAGCTGTATTAGATGGGAGTAATATTGCATGGGAAGAGAAAAGTTTCTCTGAAAAACCAAAAATTAGCAACATTGAAACGATGATAAACAGACTAAGTAAAGCAAATTTTAGAAAAATAATCACTGTTGCTGATGCAGCATTAAGATATCAAATAGATGATCAAAGAAGATTGGATAAATTAGTAAAAGAAGGAGCCATAAAAATGCTGCCAGCTAGAGTAGATGGTGACAAGTTCATTTTAAGACTCGCTGAAGAAGAAAATGGAATGATTGTAAGCAATGATATGTTTAAAGAATTTAGAGAGATGTCTCCTTGGATAGATCAAAGGAGAATACCTTACACAATTCTTGATGGTGAAGTATATTTACATCCAACAGCGGTAGAAACAATTGTTCTAAACACTGAAGAAGAGGCTAAAGAAGACTCTAGAGATAACAAACAAACTAAGAAAAAATCTGAAAATCATTAATTATTTAATATTTTATGTTATAACTGAGTCATTATAAAGAAGTATGTGAAAAATATA
>JAEOTG010000388.1 GCA_016839985.1 Candidatus Heimdallarchaeota archaeon
ACACCCACATTGCCTGTTCCTTCATGAAGTAAATTCTTTTTTGTTAAAATATAGGTAAAAATAAGAGCAAAAGGAATAGAACCATATATATACAAAAAAAAACCGAAGAAAACAATAAGTGAAATCATTCTAATGATAACAAAAGAGCTTCACTTATTTTTATTTTTCTTTCTTAAGAATTTTCAAAAGAGGTTAAAATTTATATTCTTTTTACACTTTATAAAAAATCAGAAAGGTTTGTTTTTCCTATTTTGGTTCCTTCAAATTCAGAAAGAACTTGTTTCCCTATCTCTGCTAAAGATCTCTTGACTCCATTAGTTTTTTCAATATCTATCATGGGATGCATTCTAACAACAACTCCATCATCTCGTTGATTAATTATTATAAAAAACTGATTTTTAGTTTCATTTTCAATAACTAAAGTCTCAATTATAATTATTGCTTTATCTTTTGATAGATATGAATTTGTAGATTTTATAAACAAATTCTCTTCTTTTATAAACAGCTCTTCTATTTCTCTAAATATATCAGTTATTTGTAAATTTCCTTCTAAAACTACGTGTGGAATTTATATCACCTCTAATATTTTTATTAAGACTTTTCTGTTAATAGCTCCTCTACTTTAATTCTTATTAGATTTGCTTTTTCTTTATCATATTTGCCTTTTATTACAGAAGAAATTTCTCCATTATCATTTAGAACGTAAGTAAGAATATCTTCGTCATCTTCAATCTTAAGATGTTTCATGAATCTTTTCTTATCTAGATAAAGTGTGATGGTTCTCGAACGAATAGTTTTATCTGGTATACCCATTCTCATCCCACCATCTATCATGAATCTCATCCCCTTATATCCTCTACCAATTATAGGCAATTCATAGAAATATACTTCGGGATAAGTCTGTTTTAATTCCTCTAAAAAAGGAACCCAAGTATCTACTAAACCTTGTTGCCATTGTTGAAAAGCCACTGTTACAATGTTTATCCTTCCCTCTAAATCTTGAGGAACTTTATATTTCTTCTTTTCTAAATTAGAACCTTTAACTTCTGGAAAAATCATTTTAATCAAAATTATATTATTTTGTTTGATTAAAACAATTATGGATTTACAAAAAACGAACAAAAACTAGAAACGATTAAGATAATTCAAGTATTTGTAATTTTAAGTCTAAGAACCTTTTCAAAACTATGAACCACTACGTATTCATCTACTTTGATTTGTAATAAAGCTGTGTTAGTATTTTCAATAAATTCCTTCAAATGTGGATATTTTTTTATGAATTCGAGAATTGTTTTGGTTTCTGATTTTTTGTTTAACTCCTCAACTTGACCTAAGACAGTAGCAGAAACTGCATTTGTGACATCATCTAGTTCGTTGGAACGATTGTCAAAGAAAATGCAAACCTTAGGATCAGATAAAAGGTTGGTAAACTTTGTGGTTTTTCGAGAAGTAGCGAAATAAATATGGTGTAAATTAGGAGAATGCAAAAATGCAATCAATGAAGAATAGGGAAAATTGTCATCTTTTAAATTGGTAGTTAAAACACAAAATAATTGAGATTCAAGCAAATTGCTAATTATTTTGCGAACTTCTGAATCTTTATTCATAACAAATAATTAATCTTGTTTTTTAAATAGTTATTCTATTTTTTCTTACTAATCAGGGAAAATAAAAAACCTGTAAATCAAAAAGATTGATTTTTCTATTGCCATCTATGGTTTATCAGGATTTACTACCCATTTTGCTGCTTCAATTCCATTTGCTCTTAAGATAGAATTGATTTTTCCTACATGATGCTGAGAGTGACGGATATTGTAAATTAGTCGATGGCTTAAAGTTGCACCAGTCCAAAAATAACTATTCTTTCCTTCTAAATCTTCTTTTGTTAGATTTCCTAAAAGATTGACACATTTCTCTCTAACCTCATTCAAATAAGTTTGTAAATCTTCTTTTGAAAGAATAGTTTCAGGTATTTCACCTAGATTTTCTTCGAGATCAAAGCGATTTGGTTTTTTTTTCCAATTATCACCAAAATAGAAATCTAGATAGTAGATTGTATGAAAGATTTCTTGCCAGAATTGTGGTTGCATAGAATTATTAATCCACAATTCATCTGGACAAAGAGTTATTGCTTGTTCTAACATTTTCATTAAAGCTAGATAGTTTTCTCTACAAATGTCTAAGAAAAGTGAAACTTTCATTTATTACACCTAAATGAACTTTGAGTTTTTTGTATAAATCTATTTCTTCGTTTTTGAGTAACAAATCTTTTCTTATTTTTTTAAAGATCATATTCTTATTATAATCTTAATCTGCTTTTTTTTAAACAAAATAAACATTAATATGACAATATGTTAATGACATATACATATGTCAAACAAGAAAGTGTTAATTTTATATGGTACGCGATTTGGTGCAACAGAGGGAGTAGCGGGAAAAATGGCTGAGTTACTACGTGAAAAAGAAGTAGAAGCAGAAGTGATTAATCTAAAGGATCTTCAAGACGATAGAATTCCTGATTTGAATTCATATGATGGCATAATGATGGGAACTGGAATCAAAATAGGACAATGGACTAAAGAAGTAAAAAAATACGTTAGCAATTACAAGAAGGATTTAAATTCATTCAAAGGACCGAAAGGATTCTATGTTTGTTCAGGATACGCAGTTTTACCAGAGATGTACGAAAAAATCAAGGTTGATTATACGCTGGATGCATGTAAGAAGCTTGGAGTAACAATTGATTATTTCGATGCATTTGGAGGTTTAATGGATTTCACTGAAACCTCTAGAATGGGGTGGCTAGATAAGAGACTATTGAAAATAGTTTCACAACAGACATCAGGAATGAAGGTTGAAACTGATACCTATAATGATTTAAGAGACTGGGATCAAATTGAAAAATTCACCTTAGGATTCATTGAGTTACTTTAGCTTTTATTCATCGTCTTCTTGAAAATAAAGTGTATAAAGAAATCATTCAATGAAAAAAAGAAGAAAGAAAAGAAAGTTATGCTTTGACTCTTTTACGTCGAATTCCTGTTGCTATAACTAGCATAGTTATTATTGTAAACATGCTAATTGGTATGGCAAATTCCCAAATATGTGCTAATTTATACTCTACAGCTACACAATTTGATAATGAACTATTGTAATGTACATTATCAGCAACAACAACATAATAGTAGATTCCTGTACCAGGAAGAGTATCCATCGTTGTTTTTGTACTAATTGTGAATATGGGATCTAGATGATCAACGGACCAGATATATGAGGTATCTCTGTAAACATAGTATTGTCTAACACCTCTTACATCATTCCACTTCAATTCTAACATATCTGTATTTATCTGATCTGGAATTATTGATGCTAATTTGGGTTCTGTAGGTGGTCCTATAAAACTCTTGAAGAAAATGTCTTGATCATTACCATAATATGATAAATTCGTATAATCACTCCATACTATATTTACACTTCCGTACTTTCCGACAGCTATAGCTGGGAATCTAGAACCTACTGTACTATCAGTAGAAATAAGTTCAGGTTTTAACCAAGTTTCAGTAAGAGATGAGAACATTCGATACAATACATCGATATCAGTATCAGCACCTGCATAATCCGCACTATCTTCCCAAGAAACATGGATGTTGTTTTCAGAATCTATATCAATGGAAGGAAGCCAAGAAGCAGATCCTCCTATATCTGATATTACTTCAGCTATAGTCCAACTAGCAGAATCTTTGTTAAAGATCATATAGAAAATATCACTATCTCCTTCAGATCCATCAAAACCTGTTTCATCTTCCCAAACAATATGTATGTTATCAGAAGAATCGATAGAAATATCAGGATTTAGTGATAACACAACGCTTTCATTTGATAAGACCTCTGCAGGTTGCCAAATTTTTGTTGATGCATCTAAATACTTGTAGAATATATCATGATCAGTTCCGGAACTTAAGTAATCAGTAGTGTCATCCCAAACAACATGAACATTTAGAAAAGAATCAACTCCTAGTTTAGGAACATATGAGTGATCTGTGCTTTCTGTAGAAACAACTTGTGAAATTGACCAAGCTTGTTTTGTTGAATTAAAGATCTTATAGAAGATATCAAAATCAGTTCCAGATCCTAAATAATCTGTATTATCTATCCAAACCACATGTAGATTATCAGATAAATCTACTTCTATTTTAGGAGTATAAGTTTCTTCAGTACTTTCTGCTGAGATAGTATTAATGCTTGTCCAACTTTGCGAAGAAGCATTCCATTGTTTATATAAGATAGTTTGTAGATTCTCATCCCAAACAATATGTACATTATCCTGTGAATCAACAGCTATATCTGGATTGAAAGATTCTAATGCACTTTCTGAAACAACTTCAATACTAGTCCATGATTTCGTAGCACTTTCCCATCTTTTATAGAAAATATCTCTGTCTGAGCCTGCTCCATTATAATTAGATTGGTCCTGCCATACGACATGCACATTTCCTTGAGAATCTACTACTGCTTCAGGAAATTCAGAGGTTTGGGTACACTCCTTTGATAGAACTTCAGTATCTGTCCAAAACCAGTTAGAATTTCTAACTGATTGAAATTGTCCTGTGTCTGAATTTATTAAAAGTGTGTTTTGAGTAGCAAGAAGTACAGTTGTTATGAGTAAGAGAAGAAAAACGAATCTTAAGTCTTTCATTAAATTTCTTTTTTTTATTTTAATCACCTTTAGAGTTTTTTAACTTAAAATTGTACACTATTCGTTTTTATAATAAAGCTTTCTCGAGTAAGGTTATACTAGTGATCTTGGTGTACTATTATAATTAAAGAAAAATGAAGAATAAATGAAAAAAGAAATTTAGCTCAAAGAGCTAGTTTGAATTATTTTTTTCTTCTGCGAATTCTATTCATTGTAAAAAGAATAATTGTCAAGCTTATGATTAGACTAGTAGTGATGATAAATTCCTGCACATGAGGGATTTCATAATTAACATACTGACAATTGGAGATAGAGCTATTAGTTGCTCCATTATCAGCGACAACCACATAATAGTAGTAGCCTTCAGAAGGCAAATTATCTATGTGACTATTTGAAAACACTGTTGCTATAGGAGTTAAGCTTTCAACAGACCAAATAAATGTTACAGCTCTATAAACATAGTATTTTGTTGCATCATTAATCTCATTCCAAACTAGACTAACTGTGCTAATTTCTGATGGATTGGGTGATATAAAAGCAAGTTTTGGTGCATTAGGGAGTTCAGCAAACGAACGATAAAAAATATCAAAATACACTCCATCAGCTCCTTTGTAGATACTCATGTCTTGCCATACAACATGGATTTGATTAGTAGAATCTATACAAATATCAGGATATGTAGAGTAGCCAGAGAGATCGCTAGAGACAACAAATATTTCAGACCAATCATAATATGAGTCAAGATATTTAAGAAAAATGTCTGAATCAGGTCCTGAACCGCCTAAATTCGTTGGATCATACCATACAATGTAAACATTATTTTTAGAATCGAGTGCTATCTCAGGCATATAAGAAATCTGTGTGCTCCCTATAGAAACCACTTCTGTAATTGTCCAGCTGCTTGAAGTGGGATCATATCGTTTATAGAATATATCCAGCTCTGTTCCTGCCCCAAGATAATCGGTTATATCCATCCATATAAAGTGAACTATTCGATTAGAATCAGTAATTAATGTAGGCCAATATGATCCACCAGTGCTTTCTGTTGAAACTACTTCAACTGTAGTCCAGCCAGTTATGTGATTCCAAACTTTATAAAAAATATCAGAATCTGTTCCGCTTCCACCATAATTAGTTTGATCTTCCCATGCCACATGTACATTTCCCATAAAATCTGTAGCGATTGAAGGATTCATAGAATGACCAGTACTCCCTACAGAAACAACTTCAGTTGTTGTCCAGCTACTTGAAGCAACTTCATAACGTTTATAAAAAACATCCATATCACCTCCGCAACCACCAATATTTTCATAATCATCCCATACAATGTGTACATTCCCTAAATAATCCACAGCAATTGAGCTATCATATGCTCCAATATTGCTTTCTGTTGAAACTACTTCTGTTGTTGTCCAATCATTGATAGATTTATCCCAACGTTTGTAGAAGATATCAGGCTCTGTTCCACAACCGAAGTAATCTGTTCCATCCATCCAAGCTACATACACATTCCCCATAGAATCAGAAGTGATAGTTGGATAAAGTGAAGACCCATTACTTTCTGTTGAAACTACTTCAATGCTAGACCAATTTTTAGTTGCAAAATTCCAACGTTTGTAGAAAATATCATTATCTGTACCTGCTCCATTGTAATCTGTATTGTCTGCCCAAACTATATGGATATTTCCAAAAGTATCACACGCAATTGCTGAATATTGTGCATCATACGTGCTTTCCGGTGAAAGAAATTCTATATCTCCCCAGCTATATTGCAAATTGTTATCATAAGTAAGTGAATCGAATGTCAATATGTTATTTTGAAAAGCATGAATTATTATGTTATTTTGTGAAATATTATTAATTGACATAAAAAACAGGAGAATACCAAAAACTATGGTTATTGTTTTTTCTTTATTCTTCATTTTAATCACTATTAATATTGAATTTTGATTCAGTGAA